>CAYRFL010000158.1:0-7680 GCA_964423515.1 uncultured archaeon | reverse complement strand
AACCCGCATCCGGTTTATGGGTCGGGATGTTGATGGTGTTCGCGGAGTTCACCTTCAGGGTTGCCAGTACCAGGAGCATCAGGGTCAATACCACTCCTGTGACCAGAAGGAGCTGCCCGTTCCTGTCCTTTCCCAGCCTGCCCGTGCTTTTCACCCCCTTGCCTCGTGCCAGATCACGATGGATAGTTCGTAGACGCCCCCGTCGATCTCCACCCATTCCGGTGAGAATGGCGCGGATCGATCCCTTATGAATCCGCCGCTGAGATAGGTGATATATTTTCCCCGGGCCGATGAGGACGTGTCTGGCGTCCCCGTAAAATGTACGGTGAGACTTGCAGTCGTGTTCCGGAGGTATAGGTTATATGAATTCGAGATGGGTATGGTCGAGTTCAGCTCTTCCAGCACGATTTCGAAATCCTTGCATATTCCCTCGTCCAGCAGTGATAGATACTCCATGGAGGGCATGTTATCGAGGGCCCGGAACACATCTTTTCCCCGCAGAGCCCATTTATGCAGATACAGGTTGGATTCCTGGGACGGAGGTGGGAGGGTCGTGATGAAGTTCACTGCGGCGAGGAGCAGGAGTCCGGTGGTCAGCACCTCGAGCATGAACAGCTGCCCTTTCCGGTCGTATCTGATCCTTACCGGTGATGCCATGGTCTCTCCTCCTCGTTCAACCGGGATCAGGCTCCTCCGAAACCGAGGTCCAGACTGCTGTCAAGATATGAGAAAGTTCCCCAGCTCATGAAGGTCATCAATGCCACGTGGCGGAGACCCGCACTGAGCTTCCCTTCACCCATCATACCGGCCATCAGACCGTTTCCAACGGATTGGACGAGCACCGAACAGTAGAAAATGAAGCTCAACTTGGATTTCGACAACTCTCTCATTCCGAATCCCATACCTGCCCCTGCGTCTCCGCCTCCGCCAGAGCCACCCTCCTCGGATTCCACCTCCGCCATCCCGGAAGATGTGCCTATGATGGCCGGAAGGAACAGTGCCACGATAACCGCGATAACAGCCAGATACACGCCAAATGCGATATAGATGACCACGACGTACATGAACACGCCTCTGATCCTCTCAGACTCCAGCCATTTGATCTCGTTCGCGTCCTTCGCAGCGCTTTCAAGAACGTCCGAGATCTTCCCGCCTGCCAGGTTTGCCTCCTCGATCAGAGAGACCGAACGGGTAACCAGCTTGGTCTGAATTCTCTGTGACATCTGGTGAAGCACCTCGTTGAACGCCACCCCCCAGGAGATCTGTGCATTCATCTTCTGGATCTCGCCGGTCATGGCGCCGTAATCACCATGTGCAAGGGTCCTGATGGCAGTGGTCATGCTGATCCCGACCTTCCAGTATTCTGCCAGGTCCTTGAGGAAGTCGGCGAACTTCGTCTCTATGGAGTTTATACGGCGGTTGTGGTACCATGCATAGATGGCGTACGGGCCCACCGCCGTAATGAGGGCTATTGAAATGAGATGCTGGTTGGCTCTGGATGGGGCGATCTTACCTGTTTTGGTAAGGGGTGCTGATCTTATGTACATGACCACCAGTATCAAGGTAATGATAACAGAGACCGCTATGAGAATCCATTTCACGTTCCTTGCAGTAAATAACCCTTCCCTGATCTGCAGACGAAGAACCTTCTGCTTAGCCATATTATACCTCCGGTGTTACTATCTTGACTATGAACAGGTAAACGCCGTTGATGATACCCAGCATTCCGAAGACGACCGCATAGAGCATCTCGTCGGTAACCTGCATGCCGCTCCCCGAGACCCAGTACATGATTATCATGATGACCATGAAGAATATGGGAAAGGCGACGCCCACCACGACATAGCTCTCCGCAAGGAACGCCAGGGTCTCCAGGAACTTCTGCTGCTCCATTCGGTTCTCATCCATGTACTTGTTGGCTATATCGGTGAGATATCCTTTAAGGGGTCTCCCCGAGGTCAGCGAATTGATGATGCCCTGGATGAACTCGCCGAACTTGCGGGAGGGAGAGCGTTTGATCCCATTTTTGAGGGCCTTGATTATGTCGATACCCAGTATCCTCGTGTCCCGGTATATCCAGCTGGCCTCGTCGCAGATGTCCCCGTAGATCTCCTTCTGACCCGCCAGGGACTTCAATATCACCTCCGGCGTCGCATTCGTCGCGGCCATCGCGGCAAGGAAGTTCACGGCATACGGAAGCTGGATCTCGATGTTCTTCTTCCTGCTCTCGATGGCTGAGTTGATCCTCATTTTGAGGAAATACTGGTATACGACCAATGGGCCTATGATCGGCGCAATGAAAAACGATATGATCATGATCATGAAAGCTGTGGCCGCATATGCTTCGGGTATGATGTGGAAGCGGGCTTTGGCAAGGCTCTCGCCCAGCTCGGGATGTTTCCTGGCGTAGGACGTGCCCATTTTTCTCAAATGCTTGTAGGCGAAGCTCTGAAAGCCCGTCAATTTCATGGACTCGGTCTTCATCGGGGATTTCGCGGACGCTCCCTTCGAGCCCTTTTTTCCTCGACCGACCGCTGCATCCTTATCCTTCGAAGCCATTCTATCCACCTATCTTAACTGTTTTCCGCATCTCGGGCAAGAGCTCCGATCGATCCTTACGTTGGTGCCGCATGAGGGACAGGGCTCCTTCTCGATCTCCCCGGGATTGTCCAGGGCTGTGGTGCCCGGATTGGCCAGGCTGTCCAGGGTAGGCGCGGGACCCGCCGCCGAACCAACATCCAGTTTTGGTGTCTCCGCCCCATCCTCCCCGGATATCTGCCTTATGACCTCCTCCGGCCTCAGATAGTACTCCATGATCACCTTCGCAACGTCCATATGCGCCCGTATGTCGTTCTCCACGAGCCAGTCCAGGACCCTCTTCCGGTTCTTCATCTCCTCCATGATCTGGGGCTTGGACATGTTCGTCCTCACCATGACCTTCTCGAGAATGTAGCTCTTTCCGGAGAACTCGAACTCGTCCGTGGCAGGTATCCAGCGGAACACCTCGTTGGTCAGAAGCTCCCCGGTATGGGGGTCCAGACCGATGATCTCCACGACCTGTTTTGCCCGGCGCACCCTCCTCTCGCCTATCCTCGTCTGGATCTGGATCACCACGGCATCCAGAGCGGGGATCATGACACGGGGGATGTCGATGGGCTTGTTCTCGAGCCTGTGGACCAATGCCTGGACCGAGTCCGCGTGAATGGTCGAATAGGTGGTATGTCCGGTGGACATTGCCTGGAAGAGCACGTATGCCTCAGCACCCCTGATCTCACCCACTACGATATACTCGGGTCTCTCTCGCAGTGCCGCTCTCAGCAGGTCGTACATGGTCACCGCACCGATCTCGCCCCCGCCTCCGAATCCTTGCCGGGTTAGCCCGGCCACCCAGTTCGGATGAGGAAGGTTCAACTCCCTTGTCTCCTCGATGGAGAATATCTTCATATCCCTGTGAATGAAAAGGGAGACCGCATTGAGGGTGGTCGTCTTCCCGCTTGCCGTACCGCCGCAGATCAGCATGGACATGCCGTACTGTATGGCGATCCACACCCATGACACCAGTACCGAGGACAGTGTATTGAAGTCGATAAGATCGGTGGGTGTGAAGGGTTCTTCCCTGAACTTCCTGATACAGAAGGACGAGCCACGCGTCGTGACCTCCCTTCCAAGGCTCATGATCGCCCGGGACCCGTCCATGAGCGTGGAGTCCAGGATGGGCTGCGCGATGGAGAGATGCTTTTCGCATCGCTGGGCAAGGCGAATGGCGTAATCGTCCAATTCGTCCTCCTCTTCCCACAGGAGCGTGGTCTCGAGGGATTCGTACCTCCTGTCATATATGAATATTGGTATGTTCGGTCCGTCACAGGAGATATCCTCGATGTTGGGGTCCCTCATCAGCACGTCCACCACGCCGTATCCCAGCAAGTCCCTCTCCAGGTAGTAGAACACCTTTTCCAGCCCCCGCCCCTTCAGACCGAGAGAATAGCTCCTGTTGACATCCCTGGTGGCCTGCTTCAGATATTTCTCGGGGCCCGTGTCTATGTCGCTGATCGGAACGTTCAGAGCCTTCTTCAGGACCTCGTAGATGAACTTGTAGGCGTGCTCTTCCTTCCTTGTCAGCTCCGGCTCAACAGCATGGTATATCTTTGTAAATGCCTTCTTATCGTAGAGGATCCTGACGTAAGCAAAGGGTTCCTTGATAGGGTATGTCTCAAGTTCCTCGAACCTTGCCGAGGCATAGTCCACCTTTTTCCTCTTCTTCGCGGAATCATGGGACTTGATATCCCCTCTTTTCTTCTCGGTGGTGGCATCATCCTCTTCGTCCTCTTTCTTCTTCTTTTTCCCGGAGGATCTTTTCTCTCCCTTTTTCTTTCCCTTTCCCTTCTTCTTGTCCTTCTTTCCACCGAAGAGACCTCCTCCCTTCTTCTTTCCCTTTCCCTTCTTTTTGTCCTTCGCCCCTTTCTTCCCCTTCTTCTTTTTGCCCGTATCTTTCTTCTTTCCACCGGTCTTCTTCTTCTTTCCCTTTCCACCCTTTGCTCCGGCCTTTTTCTTACCCTTCCCACCTTTCTTCTTACCCTTATCCTTCCCTTTCCCCTTACCCTTGGCCTTTCCCTTTTTCTTGTCACCGGCAGCCAATCCCACCATCATCAGGGACCATAGGGGATTTGTGAAGGATCCCTCATCTCCTTCCATCTGCGTGTTATCGTTTTTTTTCCGGGATTCTCCGAGGGTCCTGTCATCATCGTGCATAGACACACCTTTGTCCTCGCGTTTATTAATACCTGTTATCATTCAGTCCCTGTTTTCAAGGAGTCTAATATCTTTGTTAAGAGCATTACTGTATATAAGGTTTATCGAGCCATATGAACTCTGCAAGGGCTCAACCGAATCCGTTCGCGGATTGTATGAAACGACGCGAAACCCCGAACATATGGGATAGAATCTGACCGAGGTGGCCTGGGCGCTGGAGTTCATATACATCTCCCCGTCCTTGATCAGAATGGTGTATCGGCTCCCGCCGATTATGGTGGGTATCTCTATATCGATGTCGATGGAGGAATTGGGATGGGCATTGGCATAGATGACTGCATTGTTGACGCTGGTCTCTATCTTGCCCCCGACCTCGTACAGCTGGGCCCTTACCGACCTTACGGTCTCGACCTCCACCGTCTTGGATACGAGGGTCGTGAATGAAACGAACACAAGTGCGGAAATGATGAGAGCGTAGATATACCCGATCTCCACAAAACCCTGTCTATTCTTTCGCAGCATCTCAAATTCCCTCCATCTATTTCTCTACCCAGCAGCTTACCGAGGACCACCCTATCTTCAGCTCGATATTGTCGGCATGGATCCTGTTGCTGTCCGAGGCCGAATTGACCGGTGTATGATAGGTTATGCTGTCCCCGTTCCCGTGAACGGCGAAACCCGTGTAATCGGCAAGGGATCCCCTGTATTCGTCGTATCCCCTTCCGAAATGACCGTACCAGGCCTCCGACCACTTCCCGCTTACCTCGATCCTGGCATTGTGTACGTCCTGTATGGTGGAGGCATGTTCCATATCGACCTCGAATCCTATTGTATAACGCCCGGAGGTGAAGCTCGTGATACCCTCCCCTCTGAGGTCCACCATTCCGATATACAGCGATCCTGTTTCATGATTCTCCTTTATGAACGGTCCGGTCCTTACCTCTTTTTCTGCGGGATAATCCACCAGCAATGCACCGTTCGAGATGGCAAACACGCTCGATGTGGAACTCGTATGTACCTTCAACTCTATGACGTCCAGCGTGAACATCCAGGCCTCCGAGATGACAGTATCCTCAAATGATATGGATATCCTAAGAAATCCCTTTAGCTCAATGGGAGATATGAATCCTGTCTGATAAGGAAGGTATTGTACGGGTTCTTCCACGAGAGGTTTAGGGTGAATGTATTCCACCCGGGCCTCCAGTTCCTTTTGACATTCCGGGTCATCCAGATCGAATCCGGGGTACCCTGATTCCCCGTCCGTCCCGATTGCAAAGTAGTTATCCATGTTATCAAGCCCGGAATATGTGATGTTAATGGATGGGAAGAGCGAGTACGAGATTATCCAGTATTCAGTATCCTTGATTATCTGAAATTCCGTGCTCGAGAAGGAGAATGTGTTCTCAAGTTGAAATCCAGGTCCCTCGAGAATGCTCTTTCTCAGGTTCCCTTCTATAGTGTCCATGTTCCTCATATTTGTCTTCTCTGCAGTGGCGTCCTGGTTTTCCCTTATCAGGGGCAACCCCCAGTAGAGGGTCAGAGCCACGATGCTGAGCATGATCACGACGAGCAGCATGGTTGAGATCACGGGGGCCACCCCGTCCTTTCTGCGAACCAGCCTCTCGTAACCGTTTCTGTTCAAGTTCAGAGTCCCACCTTTCATTTTCTTTGTATGTTGACATCGATGAAATGTTCATTCACCCTGAGCTCCACCTTGTTTACATTCGTAGAATCGTCCGTATTCCCGGTTCGAAATACAATGTTACCGCCATCGTCATCCTTCATGAATCCGGTATAACCGGCTCCTCCGGAAGACGTTCCCTTTATGCTGGAGGTGTATCCGTCATAAATGCTGTCCCTGTACTTGCTGAATACCTGTATCCTCACCTCGTTCACCGGACCGATGTCGAAGGGACGGATCCCTCGATAATGCATATCCACCCTGTAATTCCCCTGGCCGACCCTGCTGAGACCCGTGGAATCGAAATCGACGAAACTGAGTATCAGCTGCCCGGAGGATGTATAATGATCCCCCGATGCCCCCTCGCTCGTTGCAGATTCGACGAATTGGGGAGCGGAGATGAGCTTGGGATCGGAAGGGTCCGGGTATTCGGTCACGACCCCCGCGTTGACCGCCCGAAAGGCAAACACTCCTCTTGGAGATGCGAAGTCCCCCCTGATCCCCGTGGATGGAAAGATGACACATCCGCTGAGAGGGGCCTCATCCTCATCCAGGATCGTGATCGTGAACGTTCGGGTGACCGGGTGAACTGTGGAGATGTTCATGGGCTCGAGAAGCGAGGCCCGGTACTGTGATTGGTCCGCCCCGTCGGCGGGCCATCGGATTATTACATCCACGGTACCGTTATAATTGGACGAGATCATGAACTTGCCATCTTCGTTGAGTTCGTTCTGTTCGAAATCGGTATATCGGAAATATGTCGACTCCTCCATATTCGGATTTGAATACCTGTATGAGAGTACCCAGAATTCCACATTTTCCTCGACTGACAGGGCCCCTGGAGGGACGACAACGTCCGTGGATACGGAAGTATTGAGCCCCATCTCAAGAAGGAAGTCCACCCTGTTGTCTATGGATTCCATGAGCCCCCTCATGCTGGAATACTGGTTGACGGTCTCGAAATCCTCAATGGTCGGAGTTGCCCACAGGAGGACGGTGGTGATCATGGTGACCATGAGAAGCAGTATCAGCATGGTGCTCAGGATAGGTGATACACCCTTTCCATCCCTTGCTAGTCTTTTCCACCTGTTCATTCTCCGAAATGGAGTGAATGCCAATGGAGCGGAGAATATGAAACAGCAGGCCATATCATACTTCCCATACTGTTCGATTCCAATACTCTGGATTGAGGGAGCTGGTCGGTATATAAAAGTGCTTTTATATATTTAATAACCTTTGGCTGAAATCAT
>CAYRFL010000157.1:1687-7697 GCA_964423515.1 uncultured archaeon | reverse complement strand
GGAGTATAACGGGAACCGGAGTTTACGGGAGCCCGAAGGGCCGATTCCGCTTCATCATATTTGTCATCAATTGAATCGATACGAACAACCAACCGCGACCCCACCTTTATCCCAACTCTCGATCAATGGACGACTCAAGTCAGTCCCACATCCGGACAAATACCTCACAAATGAACAAACGTTTATGAACGATTAACACTTTTACCGAACGTCTGGAAATACGACGTTCGGATGCATTCCGAAACACGGTCGGACATTCCATTCTCAGCGTTGAACACTTCCCGGATGGATCTTGATATGAGCGATCATAGGGCGATAACAGGCCTGATACAGGTGTATACCGGCACCGGAAAGGGAAAGACCACCGCGGCCTTGGGACTCTCGCTGCGAGCCTGCGGAAAGGGGCTGAGCGTGTTCATCATCCAGTTCATGAAGGGACGCATCAATTACGGCGAGCTGAAGAGCATCGACCGTCTCCCCGGAGCCACGATCGAACAGTACGGAAGGCCGGATTTCGTGGATCGAAAGGAACCGGCTCAGATAGATATCGACCTTGCCCGCAAGGGATTGGAGCGTGCCAAAAACATTATCGCATCCGGCGATCACGATATAGTGGTCCTCGATGAGCTCAACGTGGCCCTCGATTACAAGCTGATCCCGGAAGAAGAGGTGATCGAAATGCTCGAAAAGCGCCCCGATAACGTCGAGGTGGTCATCACGGGCAGGGATGCGCCGCGGAGCATGATCGATATCGCCGATCTAGTTAGCGTCATATCCGAGGTGAAACACCCGTACCGCAGCGGGCTTCACTCGAGAGAAGGCATAGACCTGTAGCCAACAGCCAATAAGGAGGAGTCAAAGATGACGGATCATGAGCGTGACAGCACCGAAAAGAAGCGCTGGAAAGAGACATTGTACGACGAGGCTCTGAAGCGTTGGCCCGAACGCCTGGAAAGGTTCATGACCACCTCCAGCGTTCCCATTGGAAACCTGTATGCACCGGGCGATCTCGGAGATTATAACTATCAGGATAAGCTGGGTTATCCGGGAGAATACCCCTTCACCAGAGGCGTGCAGCCCACCATGTACAGGGGCCGTCTCTGGACAATGAGGCAATTCGCCGGATTCGGGACGGCCGAGGAAACGAACCAGAGGTACAAGTACCTTCTCGACCACGGCGAGACCGGGCTCTCGGTGGCCTTTGACTACCCCACGCTCTATGGCTACGATACGGACCACCCGCTGGCCCGGGGGGAGTTCGGGAAATGCGGAGTTGCCATATCGTCCCTCAAGGACATGCAGATCCTGTTCGACGGCATACCGGTTGACAAGGTCACGACGTCCATGACCATAAACGGCCCGGCCTCTGCCATATGGGCATTCTATATCGCCATGGCAGAGAGCCGCGGGATATCCCCCAACATAATAGGGGGAACCATCCAGAACGACATCCTCAAGGAATACATCGCCCAGAAATCGTTCATATTCCCCCCCGAGCCCTCCATGCGCCTCATCGTGGATACCTTCGAATACGGCTCCAAGCACGTTCCGCGCTGGAACACGATATCGATATCAGGATATCATATACGCGAGGCGGGCTCCACAGCGGTCCAGGAGCTAGCCTTCACCCTGGCTGACGGCCTGGCCTACGTCAAGGCGGCAGTGGAGCGGGGGCTGGATGTGGATACCTTCGCACCTCGGCTCAGCTTCTTCTTCAACGCTCACAACGACCTCTTCGAGGAGATCGCAAAGTACAGGGCTGCAAGGCGTATATGGGCAAGGGAGATGAGGGAAACCTTCGGAGCGAAGAACCGCCGCTCGTGGTGGATGAGATTCCACACACAGACGGCGGGCTGTTCCCTCACGGCGCAGCAGCCGGAGGTGAATCTGGTCAGGGTGACCGTTCAGGCCCTTGCAGCGGTCCTGGGAGGCACCCAATCCCTGCACACCAACTCCATGGATGAGGCGCTTGCCCTGCCGTCGGAGAAGGCGGTGAGGCTGGCCCTTCGAACCCAGCAGGTACTGGCGCATGAGAGCGGCGTGACCAACACCATCGATCCCCTGGGAGGCTCCTACTTCGTGGAATGGCTCACCGATAGTATGGAGGAAGAAACCTACAGATATTTCGATCGGATCGAGGACCTGGGAGGTGTGCTGAAGGCCATCGACCGAGGCTTCTTCCAGAGGGAGATCGCGGATGCGGCCTACGTGTATCAGAAGGAGATAGACCGGATGGACCGGACCATCATCGGGATCAACGATCATCTGCTGGACGAGCCCATAGAGATACCCATACTGAAGATGGACGAGGAGGGAGAGAGAAGGCAGGTATCCCGGCTGGATACGCTAAGGAGGGAGAGAGATAACGTGAGGGTTGAGAAGGCGTTGGATCGCTTACGCAGGATTGCCGAGGGTGAGGAGAACACCATGCCGGCCATCCTCGAATGTGCAAGAAGCCATGCCACCCTGGGGGACATATGCGGTGTACTGCGCGACGTGTTCGGGGAATACATTGAGCCCAGCATTTTCTGAAATAAAACCGATTTCTTTCTTCGATGATTCGAAGGAATGACTCAGTTCATAAAATGGGTATCTTCATATCTCAATTCAGCATCCGACCCAATGGAGTACCGGTAAAGCAGGAGGGCCAAGAACATTCATAATACACATGGCCAGTTGAAATTTACCGAAATATAGAAATATAATCCAGAGGATTCCCACCCGCCCGTATGGATGCTCCCATAGTGTAGTCCGGCCAATCATTTCGGCCTTTCGAGCCGAATACTCGGGTTCAAATCCCGATGGGAGCATTTTTCTTTCATGATTACCAATGGGATGCGAGCATGAGGTCTCTTATCCCCAGGGATTCACAACTTTTCCGTTAATGGGTATGATGTAAGAGAGCGGAGGCTCCCGCCATTGCCTTGCCAAGAAGAAGAATAGTATATAAATGGTCAGTGAAATTTCACCCGATGCTGTTCGTCAATAGTATGTATTATATTATTAAATAGATACTATGCCCACAGTCTTTGCCCGCAGTCCTCACTGCCCGATCCGGGAGGCTCGATGATGAGTGTCAACGTATTTTTAGAATGTCGCCCTGTGAACCAGCAATTCAACCTCTACCGCAGGATCGTGTACCTGTCGTTGTTCCTCCTGGGAGCTCTTGTCCTCATTGTCCTCGCGAGCCAGGAGAGCGGCGCCGAGCTCGTTATCGGTTCCGACGACGATGCTCCCGGGTGGGTGAACGAGACCAGCGATCACGTTTGCATGATGAGCATTTACGCACATAACAATTCCCAGGGTGACGGCAATGCGCTCAACTACGTAAATATAACCTTCGGCAACGTATCCGGCTTCGATCCCGCCACGGATCTGGCAGGGCTCGCCAATGACGACGGCTCGGGAGTTTCGGTATACCACGAGGATCAGAGCAGCGGTGGTTTCCAGTACGGTGAGGACCTTCGGGTTGGTACCGTGGGTCAGTGGTACGGCAATGGGACGGTCTGGAACCTCAATATCACCTTTGGACCTGCGGTTAGCATTCCGAACGATCCCGCCGGAGCCAACTTCTACATCGTCATCAGGACGTCCCAGAACATGCGTAACGGCACCCGGTTCAACGTCTCTCTCAATGTTTCTTATATGAACTCCACGTTCGGAAATGCACCGGCCAACAGAATAAATACCTCCGTTACCGAGGGAGATGCCGTGGCACCCACAGTCCCCTCGAACTTTCTCTTTTCGAACGACGGGGATTCCGGAGGCGACGGGATAGTGCCAGAACCGGGGTTCAACGACGACTGGACGATCGACCTTGCGTGGGACGGATCCACGGACGAAGGGGGCTCCGGATTGTCCCATTACCGGATAGGCGTCTCCTGGGGTCAGAGCGGCGGGAGCTACTCGGAGGACGAGGATTACAATGTCATTGCGGACGGCAATTATACACTTTACATCTGTGCCGTCGACGCCGTGGGACACAATTCGTCGGAGGTGGAGATGGGTAACTATGCGGTATGCAACACGACCCTGCCCAACGGCACCATCAACGTCACCGAGCAGACGGATGGGGCTTTCATACATTTCGATGTCGCCAGCGATACACTTTATTATGCGAACCATGACGGAGCCGAGTTCAACATCAGCGCCAGTTTCTACGCATGGGAAGAGCATGAATGGAAGGTAATATTTGGTGACGGATTTGACGTGGGCGATGACTTCCCCGATTCATCCGCCCCGTATGATTCCGATCCTGCGGATTTCTACACGATCCAGGAAGCCGATTCAGACACTCAGATCGAGATACGTTTCATCGACAAGGCGGGAAACGTCGGCTACCGGAACCTGACATGCGTGAAGGACACCTGGGGTCCCACCATAACGAATCCTGCAGCCTCGGAGGACAGCGATTATCTGAACGTGAACGGCACGAACATATACTACGGGGACGACATGGGCGGAGCCGAGACCTTCAGCATCTCGGGGAGCGCGAACGACAGCCAGGCGGGGCTCTGGAAAGCTACCTTTCCATCCAACGCTCTGGGGAGCCCCGGCGACGACGGCTCCCCCGCGTCATGGGGAGCTGCTTACGACAGCGTTGAGAACGGCGACAACGTGGTGGGTGCCCTGACGGTGACGCTCTATGACATGGTGAACAACACCGGCACGTTCAGTTATACCCTGTTCCGGGATACGGAGGCACCGTCCATAGACGATGGCGACTGGGAGGAGGGCTCGAGCTATCTGTACGTGGTGCTGGGAGACGACAACGACGACAACACCATATACTACGGCAACGGCATGGGCGGGAATCCGGCCCCCGGGACCCTGAACCTCACCTTCAGCGACAATTACAATCTGACAAACGTTTCCTACAGCGCGGCGGTGGGTATCGACCAGGAGGTGGATGTTCTCTCAGGGGCCTCGGCAATGGCGACGGCGGTTTATTCGTTCGACGACGGGGATTCCTACAGCGCAGCGATTACGGTGAGGGTGACTGACAGATGCGGGAATTATGCGGAGGACACCACCACGTTCAAGATCGAAAGGGACGTGACCGGACCTTCCGCCGACAGCCAGAGCGCAAACGAGAACAGCGATTATATTCACGTGTCGGGTACCACCGTCTACTACGGCGACCGGATGGGGCAGGCCCAGGCGTTCAACGTCACAGGCACCGCGAGCGATGGTGGAGCGGGGCTTTTGAACGCTTCCTTCTCGGCAAACGTCCTGGGGAACCCGGTGGATGATATATCACCCGCCACCTGGCTGGCCATGTACGGGGACGTGGATGACAGTGACGTCTGGAGTGGAACGATCACCGTCACTTTCTATGATCTGGTGAACAACACGAATACGTGTACTTATACGGTTACGAGGGATGTGGAGGTGACGGGGGTTGCCATTGTCGAGGTATATGAGAATAACGGGACAATGCACTATAATGCCGTATCTGAAACGTTGTATTATTCGAATGATCAGATAATGGATGATATAATCAAAATCAGAGTCCAAGATTCAGAGGCGCAAAGTGGTAGAAATAGAGCCGTTGGAGAATCTGCGTTCGGTGATTCTCCATCAGATAATTCATACGGTAGCTACTGGGAATTGCAGTACACGATTAACAAAGATGAAGTTTCTGATGGAATCATTACAATAAATATCTACGATAACTGTGGTAATAACGGAACATATAATCTGGCGATAACTGTTGATAATGATGGACCAAATGTAAATTCCTTCAACATTGAGGAAGATAGTGAAAACCTATACTACAATAATGGGAATGTTATACTCTATTTTTCGAATAACCAGGCAGGCAACAATGAAATTGAAATGCAAATTCAAGATGATGAAAGTGGAAGTGGACGAAATAATGCAATAGGGGAAACGGCATTTGGAGAAACTCCTGAGGATAATTCATATTCCCTTTGGTGGTCAATCACTTACACTATCTCCCAGGGCGAAACCTGCGACGGCAACATCACTATCACCGTCTATGACAACT
>CAYRFL010000157.1:0-1587 GCA_964423515.1 uncultured archaeon | reverse complement strand
ATCTCCCAGGGCGAAACCTGCGACGGCAACATCACTATCACCGTCTATGACAACTGCGGAAATACCGGCAATTACACCCTGCGCGTTATCCTCGACAACGACGCTCCCACCGTCAGCATTGACGACGTCGTCGAGAGCGCAGACAACGTATATTACAACGGCTCCGCCCTCTTCTATTCCAACGACCAGGTCATGTCGGACAATTTCGATATACGCGTGAACGACACGGAATACGGACAGGACGCATCGGGCCGCAGGAACGCATCCGGCGAGTGGGCCTTCGGCGAGAGCCCTGACGATTCCGATTACGGCGGGTATTGGTCCCTTGTTTACACCATATCGCAGGACGAGAACTGCGACGGCACCATCGTGATCACCGTTTGGGACAACTGCGGTAATTCCAACACCACCCAGCTCACACTGGTCCTGGACAACACGGTTCCCTCCCTCTCGAACTTCCTGTATTCTGAGAGCCCGGACAACGAGAGCTGGAACGAGAGGTACTTCGATCCGGCCGGCCTATTGAACGGCGAGATGCACTTCACCTGGTCCAACTCCGACGCCTCCTCAGGTCTTGCATCGGGGGAGATGGACTGGGACTCCTCCGACGACGGCGACGATCAGTTGTCCATCAACGCGGGCATAGGCGGCTCTTATACCGCCTCCGGCCTCGGTGACGACGGTACCGGTAATATATCGGTCACCATCCGCATATACGACAATACGGGCAATTTCAACTCATCCACGCTTACCTTCAATTTCGATGCGGATGACCCTGGGAACCTGGCCATCACATCCATCAACGAGATAGACAACGGTAACAACATCTACATGGATACGGGCAATCGAAAGCTCTATTACAACAGCACGGTCCGAATACAGTTCCACCTCGTGATCACCTACGACGACGTTGGAGTGGGCAGGAACAAGACCATGGGACCGAACCTGTTCGGCGACACCCCAGAGAACTCATCGTATTCGGGCGGCCATTACCTGTACTACACCATCGAACAGGGTGAGAACGAGGCTAGCAACGGATACACCGTCACGGTCTATGACAGGGTCGGAAGGAGCGGCACCATCACCTTTGACGTTATAAGGGATACCACGGCCCCCACGGTGAGCTCAACGACCATATCGGAGGCGCTCCATGCAGCGAACCTCTACCTCAATTCCACGTCGGGAGTGTTCTACTACAACAACGGCGTGAACGAGCCACAGTTCGAGATAAGGATACAGTGCACGGATGCGGAGGCCGGAAGGGACCGCGCCTCCGGCCAGACGCTCTTCGGGGATACTCCCACCGACAGCGTATACGACAATTCGCGCTACGAGATACTCTATTCGGTGGAGAACGCCCACCAGTACAACGGAACCGTCAACGTCACCGTTTACGACGGGGTGAACAACTATGCCATCGTGACGATAGTGGTCCGCAGGGACGTATACGCACCGCCCACGCCCACCGACATAAAGGCGGACCCGGACGGCCTGGAGACATACGAGCACTACGATGACGATGACGGGGTTTACCTGTACTGGGATTTCGTTACCGACGATATGGATGGTAGCGACATCTACAGATAT
>CAYRFL010000156.1:0-7749 GCA_964423515.1 uncultured archaeon | reverse complement strand
AGAGATAGGTGGAAGAGAGGGCAGGAGTGATATGAAATGGGTCAGCAGGACGTTTCCATTTCCTACAGCAGAATTCCGATCGATGGTTCACTGTCCACGAGATCAGCACGGTTTTGGGGGTTTCCAATAGCAGCGTCGGGCGGGCTCTGAAGTTGCTAAGGATTCGCGGGGATGTGGAGTACAAGCCGATTCCGAGGTTGGGGAAGGGGTACATGTATCGGTATAATTGCTGACGTATTCAAGCATATCAGCTTGGGTGGGAGCTGGCGCGGATACCCCAAATCACTGATCAACCTTCAAATACGGAGAAAGAATTCAAGGGTGGGAGAGCTTCAAATCCACTCATCAGGAGTCCATATGAAGACCGTGGAGCCCCAGATTGGTGTACTCGGACCAGACTGCATTAATTCGGTAATCCCGTTTTTATCTTCTATTAATATACGATAAAACACAGATGAAAGACAATTCAATTCCGTCAAAGGTTCCCGGGTCCCAGTAGCATCGTTCCGTTTTTCCCCCGCATCGTTTTCTTCTCCTTGGACATTTCCCTCTTTACCCTGCTCTTCTCGTCGTAGAACTTACCCAGCATCTCCTCCACCTCGTCGAACTCCTCGTCCAGCACCGAGCCCTTGGCCGAGAACAGGAAATAATGAAGATCGGTGAAATGCTCTCCCACCTCCTTTTCCAGGGTCTCCAATTCCTTCTCCTTCTTCCTGTAGAACTTCTTGAGATATTTGTCAGCATCTCCGAGCTCGTCAAGCTTCACCGATTCCTGGGCCGAGAAGAGATAGTAGTGAAGTTCGGTAAAGTGCTCCCCGACCTCCATCTCGATCTCCTCCAGTTCATTCTCCGCCTGTCTAATGTCCCTCATCTTCTCTTTCCTCGACTGTTCCCCCAATTTTATCTCCAGAGAATTGCGTATGCCATTGATGGAACTGATGGCATCCTCGAGCTTCCCCTTGTCCTTGAGCTCCATGATGACCGACAGGGCATCCACCTCATCATCCAGTGGGACACCCCTCTTTTTCACCCTGTAGATGAGTTCCGTTATCTCTATTATCTCCGTCTCCAGTGCTTCCCTGAGCTCGGAAACGTCCTCGGTAATTACCACCATCTCACCATCGGAAACATCGTCATCATCACCCTCCGGCCCCGTCTCACCCAGCTCTTCCACCTCTCCTATATCTCCCACCTCTCCTACATCTCCCATGTCGTCCATGTCTCCGATGTCGTCCATTTCCACCACTTCTTCCACATCCACCAATTCCTTCTCGTCCTCCGACTCCGCAGTTCCGAACTCGGTCCCGCAACCGGGGCATACCTCGTCATCATCGTCTATCAGCGTTCCGCAGACGGCACACTCGTAGCGGACCTCAGACGCGAATATTTCTGCATACGATGAGGGTACGTACTCATCATCCCCGATCCCACTGTAGCGTCCGACATGGTGATCCTCCAGCTCGACATCCTCATCGTCCGAATCCGTTCTCCTTCTCCTCATTATGATGAACGGTGCCAATATGACAAGCCCGAATATGAGGAATGTAGCGGCGAAGCCCACCATGCACAGGGTCGAATATTTCTCCTTCGTCTTCGAATCTCCCTTCGGATCGCGTACCATCACGGTGAACTCGAACCGGTCTGTGTTCCCGGCCGAATCGCGGATCGTCAGGTTGAGCGAGTACGTCCCCTCCTTTTCAAAGAGGTATCGAAGAATGGACTCGTGATCGACCAACCCGATCCCCGGACCAGTTATCCACCAGGTGTAATTCTCTACACCCACGTTGTCCTCGCTCAGATCGCCCCTGAAGAACACTGTCTTTCCGATCGTGATGTTGTACTCCGTTCCATACTCTATCGGTGTACCTTCGACTGAGACGTAGATCGCCGGCGGCAGGATGTCTCTTACATTGACGTGGAACACGGTCGTATTGTCGAGTCCCGCTGCATCCGTGACGGTGAGCGAGACCTCCACCACCCCCGGCTCCTCGAAGAGATAGGCCGGATTCTCCCCGTACAGGGAAACGTCATCCTCCTCGTACCGGAACTCCCAGGTCCAGTTGATCACACCCACGTTGTCAGAGCTGCCGTTCCCATCGAAGCTTATCCATTCGAACTGGTCCATGGTGGCGTTCCCGCCCGCATCCGCCACCGGAGGAGTGATGTCTCGCACTACCACCGTCAAATATGCGAAAGCGCCGTTTCCGGCCATGTCCGAAATGTTGAGCCTCAGAACGTATAATCCCGCAATATCGAATGTAAAAACGAATGCCATCTCCTTCGCTGTCACAGGTGTCTCATTGTACTCGAAGCTCCATGTATAATCCACTATGCCTATGTTGTCCGAACTGGCGCTGGCGTTGAAGGAAAGAGTTTCATGCTGCGCAGCAGACACGTTATCGCCTGCCACAGCCAGGGGCGGGGTGATGTCGACCACCTGGACCTGCAACGAATCGATATGCTCGAGGCCCGCGGCATCCTTCACGCGGAGCGTCACCTCGTAGACCCCGGCAGTATCGAAGAGGAAGCTCGGTCGGATACCGCTCAATACCACCTCCTTTTCGTCGTACAGGAAGCTCCATTCGTAATTTACTATCCCGACGTTGTCCGAACTGGCGCCGGCATCGAAGGGCACTTCCGAGTGCTGGTCCACCTCCACGTCAACGCCGGCATGCGCCACGGGAGCATCGTCGTCCACAACTTGGATGACGACCACCGGCGTCTTGATGACGTTGCGGGAGATATCCCTGAGCCAGAAGAAATATTCCACGGAAACGACGTTATCGGGTAGATGTATCGTGACGATCCAAATGCCACCCGTCCGGTTCTCCACCGACAGGTTGAGGTTCTCAAAGACCGACCTGTGCGGAAGGTGATAGGTGAGGTTCAGCATTATCATCTCGATGCCCATGTTGTCCGTGGCGTTGATGAAGAACACTCCTTCATCCCCGGTACGAAGGCTTTCATTTCCGAAAGAGAATACTGTGGGTCTGTCGTCATCCGATATCGATATTCCTGTCGACCCGCTGATGAAATAGTTGCCCGACGTGTCCCGTAAGAATATCCTGTAGTAGATGGCGCTCACGTTGTCGGCCACCAGTATGCCTCCGGACCATTCATCCCCCGTCTGTGACAGCGACAGGTTTCCCCCAAGGGATCCGTGGCTCCAGTTGACGAAGACGCTCTCGAGCCCGATGTTATCGAAGGCGGATATGGTGAAATTTAGCTCATCTCCAGTGGTGGCATAGGCTGGAGAACGGTCCGAGATCAGTAAGGGGGCATCGTTATCGTGTACCGTTACGTTGAGCCCGGCGTGCCAATGGAAGTTCCCGGACGAGTCCTCGACATGGATCACGTATCGGAGGAGCCCCAGGTCATCATCCAAAAGGATCGTTCCCGTCCATCGACCTTCGTGGAGCACCAGTGTCAGGTTGCCGTACGATGGGCCGTGCGTCCAGTTCACGTAAACCTGCACCACGTCAATGTTGTCCGAGGCGGTCACGTTGAAGCCGTATACATCCCCCGTCGTGCCGTTCCCGGGACTGCCGTCCACGCCGAGAACAGGCTTGTCGTTATCGGATACGTTCACCATCGCCGGCATGACGATGAACTTGTTCGAGCTGGAATCCCATATGAGCACGGTGTACGTAAGGGAGCTGATGTTATGGTCCAGGGTGACGTTGGCTCTCCATGAGCCGTTCAGCAGCAACAGAGTGATATTGCCGGAGAGATTGCCGTGTGACCAGTTGACGCGAACGGTATCAATTGCGATGTTGTCGGAGACCGTGAGATTGAAGGTATAATCGTCTCCCGTGTATCCCGGGGTCGGACTGTCATCCGAAACGAGTAGGGGTGCGTCGTTGTCTGTTACGTTCACGGAACGGGAGGCGCTCCGGTTGAGGTTGCCCGAGGTATCAAAGACGAGGACCACGTAGCTCAGGTTCCCCAGATAATGGTCGAGCCCTATCTCCCCCTTCCAGCTGCTCCCGTTTATGGATAGTGACAGGTTGCCCCCAAGGCTCCCGTGGCTCCAGTTGACGTATACATATCCAACCTCGATGTTGTCGGAGGCCGTAAGATTGAATATGAATCGATCGCCCGTGGTTCCGTTGGCAGGAGTTTCGTCGCCGATCCGTATCGGCAGGTCGTTGTCCGTGACCACCGCGGATTTGGGCGCTCCGGCGTAGACGTTCCCGGAGGTATCGACGATGTATATTCGGTACGACAGGTTATCGAGAGAATGGTCGAGGATGATGATACCAACCCAGTATCCGCCCGACTGGCTCAGAGATTGGTTGCCCCCGAGGACCCCTTGACTCCAGTTCACATGGATCTCGTGCAGGGCAATATTGTCAGAAGCGCTGATATTGAAAGCGAAATCATCTCCAGTGGTGCCGTTCCCCTGACTGTTATTGGACGTGAGCGAGGGCAGATCGTTGTCGGATACACTGCCATTCTCCCTCGAACTGATGTAATAGTTATTGGATGTGTCCCTGATATAGACCGTATATTCAAGGTCCCCGAGGTCATGGTCCAGATTTATGGTGCCGAGCCAGTACCCTTCCGTATCTATCAGAGACAGATTTCCACCGAGACCCCCGTGGGTCCAGTTTACATGGACTGACTCGACCTCCACGTTGTCGGATGTCGTCAGATTGAAGGCGTACTGGTCGCCGGTGGTTCCGGCATCGGGACTGTCGTCCGCCACCAGGGCGGGATTGTCGTTATCGGTTATCTGTGCGCTCTGCTCATCGGTGTCGTTCCAGTTGTCGGAGGTATCCTTCAGACATATGGTATAGGTGAGATTACCCAGATCATCATCGAGGTCGATTATCCCCCACCAGTAGCCGCCCGCCCTTGAAAGCGACAGGTTCCCGCTGAGATTTCCATGGGTCCAGTTCACACTGATCGCACCCAGATCTATGTTGTCAGATGCGGTGACATTGAAACGGAAGGTGTCGCCGGTGGTACCTACGTTCGGGCTCAGATCGCTCAAAAACACCGGGGCATCGTTATCGGAAAGGGTGACGTTGTCCCATGCGCTTATCCTGTAATTGCCTGCGATGTCCCTGACGATGATCCGATAGGAGAGGTTAAGGAGGCTGTGGTCCAGGGTTTCCGAGCCGGTCCAGTTACCCCCCGAGAGTGCAAGGGACATGTTTCCTCCAAGGGCTCCGTGAGACCAGTTGACCCAAACGGATACCACCTCGGAGTTATCGGATGCGGTGATGTTGAATGTGAATGTATCACCCGTGGTACCGGCCCCGGGACTATCATCATCATCTATCGAGGGATTCACATCGTCGAAGGCGCAGAGAGTATCGTTGTTTGCTGGCGGTGCCTCCCGGTTCCCCGCCGTGTCGTTGGCGATGGAACAGAATTCGTAGTAACCACTGCCGTTAGGAAAGGTGAAATCATATGACCAGGGAGAGAGGGGATCCAGTGCAAAGAAGATCCAACCGTCCCAGCTCGAGTTATCGGCGGAATACCTGAAGTGGAATGCGACATCACGGACGCCGGAAACGCCGGCATCGGATGCGCTTGCGGTAATGGTCAATGGTGATGACCTGTGCCAGTATGGAGCGACCGCGTTTACGGATGAGGACGGATCCGCAGGATCATATCCGCACAGAGTATCGTTGAGGGCCGGAGCGGCCTCCTCGTTCCCGGCAGTATCGTTGGCTATGGAGTGGAACTCGTAATAACCACTGCCGTTCGGGAAGGTAAAGCTCCATGACCATGGGGAAGCGCTATCGAGTACAAAGAAGAGCCAACCGCCCCAGCTCGAGTTATCGGCGGAATACCGGTACCAGAGGGCGACGTCGCGAAGGCCGCTGACGCCAACTTCCGCAGCGATGCCCTCCACTGAGAGAGGTGAGGAGGTCTGCCAGTACAGGCCGATCCCGCTCACGGATGACGTGGGAGCGCTCGGATCGTAACCGCACAGAGCATCCTTGGAACCAGGGGGCGCTTCCTCATTACCCGCCGTGTCGTTGGCCACGGAATGGAACTCATAGTAACCGCTGCCGTTCGGGAAGATGAAGTCGAAGGACCACGGCGCCACGTTATCCACTACAAAATAGACCCAGTCATCCCAGCTCGAGTTGTCCGGGCTGAAACGGAACCACAGGGCCACGTCACGAAGTCCGCTTACACCCACATCGCTGGCGGTGACGTTCATCGTTAGCGAGGGCCCGGTCTGCCAGTACTGCGATATACCGTTGACGCTGGAGACGGGGTTCGAAGGATCGAAGCCGCATATGGTGTCGTTGCTCACCGGAGCGCCTTCCTCGTTACCCGCCGTGTCGTTGGAAATGGAATAGAACTCGTAATAACCGCTGCCGTTCGGGAAGTTGAAGCTCACGGACCAGGGAGATGCCTCGTCCAATCCGAAGAACGTCCAACCGCCCCAGCTCGAGTTATCGGTGGAATACCTGAAGTGGAGGGCAACATCGGCGACGCCGGAGGCGCCGGAGTCGCTGGCCGCCATTTCTATCGATAGGGGCGTGGCGGTCTGCCAGTACTGCACGATACCATTGACGGATGATGCGGGGTCGCTGGGATCGTAAGCGCACAGGGCATCCTTCGACCCCGGGGCATCCTCACGGTTGCCGGCGGTATCATTCGAGATGGAATAGTACTCATAGTAACCGCTGCCGTTCGGGAAAGTAAAGATAAAGGAGTACGGGGAAGAGCCGTCGAGACCGTAGAATACCCAGTCATCCCAGCTCGAGTTGTCGGCGCTGAAACGGAACCACAGAGCAACATCCCGAAGACCGCTTACACCCACGTCGCTAGCGGTGGCGTTCATCGTCAGCGGTGAGACGGTCTGCCAGTACGGCGAGATACCGTTCATCGAAGAGATCGGTTTCGAGGGATCATAACCGCACAACGTGTCATTGTTGGCGGGCGCGGACTCCTCATTACCCGCCGTATCGTTGGCGATGGAATGGAACTCGTAATGACCGCTGCCGTTCGGGAAGGTGAAGCCGAAAGACCAGGGAGAGGCGGAATCGAGGGCGAAAAAGACCCAGCCACCCCAGCTCGAATTATCGGGGGAATAACGGAACCACAGAGCAACATCCCGAAGTCCGCTAGCACCCGCATCGCTGGCCGTGAGCTCCATTGTCAGGGGCGAGGTGGTTATCCAGTACGGGGAAATGCCGTTTACGGAGGACGATGGATCGTCGGGATCATATGCACAGAGAGCGTCCTTGGAGCCGGGTGGCGCCTCACCGTTCCCTGCCGTGTCATTGGCGATGGAGTAGAACTCGTAATAGCCGCTGCCGTTGGGAAAGGAAAAATCGAATGACCAGGGAGAGACCGAATCAAGTGCAAAGAAAACCCAGCCGCCCCAACTCGAGTTGTCGGGAGAATAACGGAACCACAGCGTCACGTCAGCAACGCCGGAAATGCCAACGTCGCTGGCGGTGCATTGGAGGTTCTTCGGGGAAGTTGTCTGCCAGTACGGGGAAATCCCGCTTGCGGACGACGCAGGATCGCTGGGATCGTAGCCGCAGAGCGTGTCATTGTTCGCTGGCGCTGACTCCTGATTGCCAGCCGTGTCGTTGGCAATGGTATAGAACTCGTAGTAGCCGCTGCCGTTCGAAAAGGTAAAGCTGAAAGACCAGGGCGATGCGCTGTCGAGGCCGAAAAACACCCAGCCACCCCAGCTCGCATTGTCACTGCTGTAGCGATAGAACAGGACAACGTCCTCAACGCCGGAGACGCCGGTATCGCTGGCCGTGA
>CAYRFL010000155.1:0-7861 GCA_964423515.1 uncultured archaeon | reverse complement strand
AGAACGAATCGGGCAGCGACCCATACGACCCGAGATCCACGCCCCTCGACTGGGACGGCGACGGCGTCCCCAACGAAGAGGACGCCTATCCTAAGGATGCATCACGATGGGAGGAAGAGAGCAATTTAGTCTATTATATCCTGTTACTGCTCGGTGTAGTGGTCATCGTTACCCTTCTGATCATACTGTGCTACAGCCGGATCAAGGTCGGGAAAGTGCAGGAGCAGGGAGGACGCCGGGAGATATATTCATACATCCGGGAGAATCCCGGCGAGCATTACAGGGCGATAAGGCGGAAGCTCGGCTTTTCCCGGGGAACGCTTTCCCATCACCTCAGAAAGCTCGAAGCAGCCGGGATGATAAAGAGCAGAAGGGTCAGCTATTACAAGCTCTTCTATCCGGCAGGTTCCGAATCGAGGAAACCACCCCTGACGCCAGGCCAGAAGAAGATAATCGGCATCATCAAAAGATCACCCGGCCTAACAACCAGGGAGATCGCCCAAAGAGTGGGGAAGAAACCCCGGACGATTCGTTATCATATCGCTGATCTGGCGGACCGTGACATTGTGAGATCGGAACGATGGGATAACGATTCAGTATGGGTAGTTTCGGAAGCCGGGGAATAATCCGGATAATCGATATTTTGAGTGTTCCACGGGCAGGTGAATCCAATACAAGTGGTTGATGAGTGTAAACGAGGGCGCGCGACGCAAGAAACGCGCGCCCTCGATAGAGCCCCACCACATAAAAATGAAAATGGTCACTAAGGGGCGGCGGGTCGCCGCCCTTGGGGCCGGATTCCCGGCCCCATCTGATGATATGTGTTCCTTGTTTGTGGCGGGCTCGTATGCGCCTACACCACCCCGGTTCCCCTCCCCGGCTACCGAGCCCGCGCTACCTTGTATCACGGTTTATGTCGACTTCGAAAATTGGCATTCAAAACCAACACGCAAAAGACTAGTCGGACAGAAAAAGTTATATCGCTCGTACCGTACTTTATCGCCCCATGAGTTTCTCTCCGTTCAGGCGGGTAGCTGCCATGATCTGCTGTTTCCTGGTGGCTTTCACGTTCCCCCTTCCCCTGGTCCTCGACGCCGGGCAGAATCCGGGGAGCCAGCCCTCCCGTGACCTGACCAGGGGTGGTGAAGGTCCCAGGACACCCATCCATCTAACCCCGCCCATCATCACCGATTTCCCGCCCCCTGTCAACGATACCGTCAGGATAAGGGACGGTCAGCTCTTCATCAGGGGGCGAGAGACATACCTGTACGGTGGCGAGCTGCAGTATTTCCGCGTTCGGGACGAGCATTACGACGCCAACGGGACCTGGACCATGTGGGAGGAAACCCTTGCCATGATGAGGGACGCGGGAATGAACTTCGTCAGCTTCTACATACCGTGGGATTATCACGAGATCGACGAAGGGGAATTCGATTTCGAGGGGGCGAAGGACCTGGACCGGCTCCTTTCCATGTGCTACGAGATGGACTTTCACGTGATGGTAAGGCCCGGACCCTACATCATCGCGGAGTGGCCCAACGGCCCGGGAAGCTTCGGCGCAGTACCCCAGTGGTTCAAGGACGACCACCCTGAAACGCTTCAGGGGAAACCCGACGGCTCCCTCCACGACCAGCCCACCTACCTGCATCCCACGTTCCTCGAGTACACCAACAGGTGGTTCGCAGAGCTCGCTCCACTCCTCCGAAAGTACATCCACGACAAGCCCTGCATAGCCATGGTCCAACTCGACAACGAGCCAAACTTCCTCTGGGTGGACCACTTCACCGTGGATTACTCGGATACCATGATCACATATTACAGGGACTATCTCCTTCGAAAATACGGCGACATATCGGTTCTCAACCAGGATTACCACACAGGTTACGGCTCCTTTTCGGAAGTGGATCCCCCCGAGAGCGCCCCCACCGAAAGCCACGAGAATCCGGCCGCCTGGGACTGGTTCGACGCGGCCCAGTGCTACATCATAGAGTATCTCCTCGAACTGCGTACAATGTGGGAGGAACTGGGAATCCGGGAACGGGATATAATGTTCGTCACCAACGACGGGACGTCGGACATACCCACCCGGAACATCCTCATGTGGGACGGTCTGAAGAAGAATATTCCTGGTCTATCCACGCTGGACATTTACGCCAAGATGTGGCCCACCAACGGTCATATCATGGACATTCCCTTCTCGGCCGATTACTTCGTGAAGCTCTACGAATACTATGCGGATGAGGTAAGGGGTGCCGGTGGGTATTCCATGGGACCGGAGATACAGGGCGGTTGGTGGATCGATCCTCCCTATATTAGACCGGAGGAGACCGAGATGCTCCTGGCGAAGCTAATCGGGCACGGCCTGGACGGCATCGGCATATACGTCATCCAGGGGGGGTTCAACATGGACGGCTCCGTGTATGACTTCCAGGCGCCCATCGATACCGAAGGTAATGCACGGGATCGATTCGACGTCCTCGATACGTACGGAAAGAGGCTCCTCGAACCCTACGGAACCACCCTGATGGCCTCTGACGACGTCGAGAGCCCGGTGGCGGTGGCAGGGTACTGGCCCTACATGAACCCCCAGGGGGGAATTCAGGAGAACATGGAATATTTCTACGCATACGAGAGCGCCGCACTTCTGGGCATGCTCATAACGGCGGGTTACAATCCGGATGTTATCGATATCTGCGCCGAGGACAAAGCCAACCTCAGCGATTACAGGGCCCTGTTCTTCCTGAACCCGGGGTTCATCCGGCCGGAGGACGCCGTCAAGCTTCGCGATTACGTGGCCGGCGGAGGGAACCTCGTCCAGTTCCTCTGGCCCGGAGCCATGGACATGAGCTGGGAGAACAATTCCCGGAACGAGCAGGTCATCGACGATCTGTTCCCGGCAGCCTTCCTGGAGCAGTGGGACTGGTGGTATCCTCCCTTCGGAGATCACCTGGATTTCGATATCGGCGGAAGGACCGGACGGGTATGGGGGTACAATTACCAGACCTCCTGGGACCTTGCCGGATGCCCGGACTGCGTACCGTTCCTGCGGGACAGGTCCGATAACGTTGTGGGATACCACAAGTCACACGGGGCGGGATGCGCCTATCTCATCGGTACGTACCTCTCCACCAACTTCAACAACGACCAGTACTACTCCATGGGCGAGGATGACATCGCGGCGAAATCCGAGCTGGTAACGGCTATAATGGACCGCTGCGGAGTACCGAAAATAATATGCGGGGACGGCCCCTTTCACGAGGTATGGGCGAGAAAGCCTCGGAAGCTGGACGGAGAGCTGTTCGTATTCGCTGTGAACAGCAGGGAGGAGAACTCCGAGATAGGTATCAACTTTGATAACCTGAGCGCTATCGGGCTGTATCCCGACATTCATTACCGGGTGGAGAGAATTCTTGCGGGAGAGCCTCTCGGACAGTATACCGGACGCGAGCTTCTGGAAGGCGGCCTAGGCCTTTCCATGACGGGTTACTCCGCCGAAGTGGTCCGCATAGCTGCCGAACACGAGATACGCCTCGATGAAGGGTGGAACCTGATATCCGTTCCCACTGAGGTCAGAGGTCGGCCCGTCCATGAGGTCCTGGCGGGACTGGACGGAAGATACGACCTGGCAGAGGTCTACGAAGCGAGCTCGCCGGAGGACCCGTGGAAGATCCATCACGCGTACCGGGATGACCGCTTCAACGATGAGTTCGCCGTGAACTGCACCAACGGGCTCTGGGTCCACATAACGGAAGAGGGAGGCGCCACACTTTCGTTCACGGGGGGAACGGCGGCAACCCCCCGAACGGTTCTCGAGAAGGGCTGGAACCTGATCGGGTACCCTTTTCCCGTACCCTCGATGGCTGACGAGGTACTCGAAAGTATCGAATGGACGGGAATGAGGAAGTTCCCCGGAGGGAGCCCGAACGAGCTTGAGGAGATGACGGGGGACGAGCTGATGCAACCGTGCAATGCATACTGGCTCAAGGTGGATGAGCCCTGCATCCTGGAATTCACCATTCCTAAAGAGTGATCGGAAATATATCGAGTGATAAAAATGGAGCGACGCCGGTACGGATGTGGAAGATCGGCATGGTCGATATGCCTGTTTATATTGGTCCTCACAGCCGGGCCCCTATTCATCCCCACCGATCACGCGGCGGCCGCTCCCGTGCCCCCCTTCACGAGGTGGGGAGTTGCGAAGCTAGACGGGATACCCCTTATGGACGGTGTCGGGGTGTACGCCTTAATAGACGGAACCCCGTACTGCCTGAACCGGACCTATTCCGGGGACGGTTCCTTCGTGCTGAAATGCCCCGGCCAGGATACCGATGTCGATGATGTCAAGTGCGGCGGAGTCCAAGGGGAGGGGATCATCTACTTCCTCAGGAACGGAAATGATACCTGGATTGCAAAGGAGACCGACGTCTTCTCGACCGAGAGCGGGATCGCAAATACTACGGACCTCCTTTTTTATTCACGACCCCAGCCGAACTTTCTCACCATCAACGAGATAGTACCGGAGCCGGACGACGGCGGCCCTGATTACGTTTTCATTAATAATCCGTCCTTCCTCATGGAGGATATGGGCGCGTGGAGGCTGGAGGATTCGGCCGGATGGTCCATGTCCCTTTCCGGCCTCGCTGCTCCCAAACAGGGCATGTACGTCGAGCTGGACGGAAAAGAACTCGAAGGGGACGGCGGGGAGTTGAAGCTCGCCTGGAGAACGGGAGATCCGCTGGTGGCCGGCGGGGACCGGTGGTTGGTAATGGATCGAGTAGAATGGGGTAATATGGCGGAGATGGGAAGGAACACGCTCCTACCGGACTTCTCGGCCGAGATGGGGCCCGGCCAGAGCATGATACGGCGAGCGAACGGCAGCGACAGCGATGACTGTAACGTGGATTTCCAACTGAGGGGGAGGTGCACGCCCAGGCCCATGGCGCTGGTTTCCGGAAGGGTCTCGGACGACTGGGGGCTCCCAATGGGAAATATCGCTATAACTGCAGATAGGTGGAATAATGCAGGAACGGAAGAGAAGGGAGCGGGAACGGAAGAACTGGAAGCGGTGAGCAGCACCAGCGACGGGGCGGGGCGGTTCAACCTCAGGCTCAAATGGGGCACGTACAATATCACTGCAGGATCGAAAGGATACGAGATCTACCGGGAAACGATCGAGCTGGGGCCGGGTGACGAGCATATTATGGAGATAACGCTAAGGCCAAGTGAGGAAAACTTCACGGGGATCCTGGGGGGAACAGCAGGGGACGAGGAAGGGATTCTCGAGGGTGTCGTGATCACCGCAACGAACGTCACCTCGGGTGCGGAGAGAAGAACGGTGAGCGATCATACAGGCGGTTATGAACTGCACCTTGCCGAGGGCCTATACGACGTAAAGGGTCAGATGGAAGGGTACCTGGCCTCCACGTACGACGGATTGTACGTGGGAGCGGGAGAGCTTACACGCTTAGACATGCTGTTCTCAAGGACCGGGGTTGTGAATGGAAGCGGGAGCGGGAACGTCGCCAATGGATGGAACGGAACGCTCCGGGGAAGGGTGGTCGACAGCACCGGTAGGGGAATTCCGGATTGCAGCATAAGGTACAAGAACATGAGCACGGGCGAGGTCGGGGAGGAGCTCTGCGACTCCGAGGGGCGTTACTCGGTAAAGCTCAAGCCTGGCGATTACCTGGTCTATGCAGAGATGGAGGGATATATACGGGGGGTGCGCCTTGCCACCGTGGGAGAAGAGGGGACGGCGATCCTGAACTTCGTGCTCCACGAGGAGGCGCGGGCATGCGCGCTCACGGTCAAGGTCACCGACGGCAAGGGAAGGTCGACAGAAGGGGCCGACATTCGACTGTACCGGGACGATCTGCTGTACGGTGAGGGGAGGAGCGGAGACCGGGGCGAGTTCGTTTTTTCCGGGCTATCGCCGGGAACGTATCATGTCGTGGTGGAGAAGGAGGGATACCTCCCGTTCTCCTCGGCGGAGGTGGTGCTTGACCGGGGAGAGACGGAGCAGATGGAGGCGATCTTAACTGAGAAGTATGCAGGTACGGTGGAAGGACAGGGGAGGCAGAGCGGCTCGGAATGGATATGGCTATACCTGGCCGTAGCGGGCCTGGTCGTCATCATGTTCGTTGGGATATTCATCATCTCCAAGAAAGATAAGACAAATGATGAAATGGGAGAGGAGAACAAGGACTCGAAAAAGTAGGTAAGCGGGATCGACAGGGGAAGGGATTTGACAAATGATCCTTAATAAAGGCAATATTAACAATCCAATTTGCTCGCCTTCATCCTTACCACAAATACCCGGGAAGAGTATTTATAACACGTATCCCCATGTTTGACTCAAGGGGGAATCGAATTGTACGCAGTCCGCCTCGCCGCTCTATTCGCAATGCTGCTCCTCAGCGGCAGCGTTCTCATCTCCATTGGCACAGAAGATGCCAGCGCAGCCCAGGTCACGGGGACCATCGCTCTGGACCAGGATGTCGTGACAGCACACGTGGGTCCCGGTGAGGATGGGATCGTCGAATTCACCGGGACCGTCACAGTTGATTCCATCGGCCCCGGTGAGAATGTGCAGACAATCGAGGTCAGCCTCACCGCGAGCAGTGACTGGCCGGCAACGATTACCCCATCCTCCATGATGTGCAGCGCATCGCAGGTGGGGACGCCTATGCCCTTCGAGGTTACAGTGAGGGTTCCGAACTTCGCAGATGCCACCACCGTGGGAGAGGTGGTTGTGAATGGGAGGATAAGGACCGTTCCCGGCGCTCTCTATCACAATCTCGCCCCGGCAACCGGGGTGATCGAGATAGCCCCCTACGCCATTCTATCCGTACGATGCGACGAGCCGGTCCGGGAAGCCCGCTCCGGCGATACCGCAGCCTTCACCCTGGATGTCAAGAACGACGGCAACTACTATGCCAACGTCTCGACGGAGCTCGAGGACGACGAGGACTGGATGTTCCGGGGCTGGAATATCGACTTCCCCATCAACGATATATCCCTCGACATCGGGGCTAGCGAGACCATCTGGGTGAGGGCATCGGTGCCCGGGAACGCCGACGATCAGACGTACGCTTTGATCTTCAGGTTCACATCTCTTTCCGGGAACGACACGGATGATGAATCGTACAAATTGTTTATCAACGTCACCGAGAGCAGAATGGAAAAACTGGGCGATACAGGGAAGGACGAGTTTCTGAAAACGGCGGAGGATGATAACGGCCGGAGCATCGCAGGATTCGAGATTTTTTCACTGTTCATGGTGCTGTGTCTGTTCTCGCTCGTAGGATTGAGAAAGTTAAGAACCGTTTGAAAGTGATGATACAAGAGGAGGTTATCGATTGAACGTCTGGCGAATCCTCATCATATGCTTGATCGGCGTCTTTCTGGCCCTAGGCTTCCCGAACATGTTCTCACGTGATGCATCCGGTGCGCAGCCAACCGGCACAATAATGCTGGACTGTCCCGAATCGGTGGCCCACGTTGGTCCGGGAGAGAACGGAACCGTCAAGGCCACCGGGAGCGTATTGGTGGAGATGTCCGGCCCCGGTCAGTCCTTCCAGGAAGTGGAGGTCTCCCTTCAGGTCAGTTCCGGCTGGCCGGCAACGATAACTCCCTCCACCATGACTTTCCTTCCCGAGGATATGGGCACATCAAAGCACTTCGAGGTCTTCATCCGGGTTCCCAACTTCACGTCATTCACCCAGAGTGGGGAGTATATAATTTCCGGTCGGATGACGCCACATCCCGGTACTGTCAGCTATAATCTACAAGAAACGAGAGGTATCATAACGATTGCTCCCTACACTCAATTGAATCTGTTTTCACACAATCCATGCCAGGA
>CAYRFL010000154.1:0-7940 GCA_964423515.1 uncultured archaeon | reverse complement strand
TTGATGTGCCTATATCCGCTATTTTTCATTTGGGTTCTTGCAACACCCTGTAACAATATAATAATGCTATCTCGAGATTCAACAAAATTATGGTATTTAACATCGACTGAATTAGCTCAAAATGGTCATTATACTAGCCCAGTTATTTCCTTGCCCATTGGATTTTCATGGGCTGATCTCGCGATTAATTGCTCTGATTTGAACTATACAAAATGTACCGTTTCTATAATCAATTCGGAGTCCGGTCTTTATGAGATTCAGTATAAAGAAATGGAACCTCGTTATGTTGATCTGTCTGGTTTGGTGGTTACCTCGATACAATTGCGAGTACATTTTGAAGGTGATGGAATCGATTCTCCTTTACTCGATTCCTGGAAAGTAACCTGGAAGAAGAAGATTCCCCAACCGAAATACCTCGGCGGCATTCCTTCCAGCATTCCAGTCACCGAGGACATACCCAAAGCGGCGATACTTGATTTATCCCAGTATTTCGGGGAAACGCGAAGCAGCGATTTCACCTATGGAATCGAATCCATAACCGATGATGTTAACATAAACGTGGAGATAAATGACTCATATCTCGATGTCACCTACCTCGAAGATAACTGGACAGGAAAGACCGATATTGTAATGAACTGCACCAATGATTACGGCGAATCCGTTTCATCGGATGAGTTTTCGATAGTGGTCCAAAGGGTGGACGACGCCCCCGCCTGGTCCTCTGAGCCGCCGCCGATCTCCATTGACGAGGACGATTCCTACACATCCGCATCCTCCTACATGGACTATCTCATCGATGCTGAGAACGACATGCTGACCCTCGGTGCTACGTGCGATGTAACAAATGTCACTATTCAAATGTCGCCGGAAGGGTACCTGACCGTCATACCGGAGGAGGACTATTTCGGTCCGGGGGAGATAACAATCACGGCCAGCGAGATATACGCTCCCGCCCTCAAGGCCGTGACAACGCGCCCGCTCACGATAAATGCTGTGAACGACGATCCAGAGGTAAAGTCAATCTCGCCCGGCGACGGGGCCGTATACAACGACACCAACATCACACTTTCCTGGGAGGCGGAAGATATCGATACGCCTGATGAGAACATTACATTCGGAGTCTACTTTGGTGAAACAAAGGCTCCTTCTCTGTACATGAGCGACGTATCGGAAAGTCATATTGATCTGGACGGTCTCTCCGACAAGACGACCTATTACTGGTACGTCGAGGCCGACGACGGGGATGGCGGAAAGGCGGCGAGTCCCACCTGGTCGTTCAGCATCGATACGGAGAGCGAGGTGATACCGGGGGATACGGACACCAATACGGACGGTCTCAACGTCACGATAGAGGTGGATGCGACAAAGATTGTCGTGGAGCAGGGGAACGAGACCTCCTTTGAACTGGAGATCAAGAACGACGGAGAAAAACCGGTAACGCTGACAGTGGTAACCTCGGGCGATACTGCGCCGTGCCTTTCGCTCAATAACTTTATCACCCTGTCCGCCCTCGAAACGAAGAAGGAGACGGTGAAGGTCACCCGCACCTCCCTGCTGGAGCCCGGCAATTACACGATCTCATTGGTGTTCGTATCCCCGGACGGAATGAAGTACGTGAGCATTCCGTTGTGGATCAAAGAGGGAGATAACGCGGATGATGGAACTGGAGGAGATAACGGAAATGGAAAGCCCGGAGGAGATACCGGGGAGACGAAAGAGGTCGAGGGGGACTCGATCAATTTCTGGTTGTATCTGGTCATCGGTCTTCTGTTCCTGTTCATTATCTTTATCGCTGTTGCGAGCTCCGTCACGAACTCCAGGCTGAGAAAGAGGATGAACGACTACGAGAAGCGCGACGTTGAAGAAGAAGTGCTGGAGGGGGATGCCTACATTCCGGAGAGAACTCCCTTCCAGCCCCGGGTCGACGACAGAACGCAGATGCCCGTATCGCCCGGCCCGTATCAACCTCAACAGCAGCTTCCGGGCCAGCCCTTCGAGCCCCGCATGGCGGCGTTCCAGCCGCAGCAGAGTGCGGCCCCTCAGCTTCCCACATCCCAGCCTACCCCAGTCCAGGAAACGGCGGAAGCTCCCTCCGTCTCCGCGCAAACGCTGACCGATGCGGACATCTCGGCCATACTGGGCGCCGCCGCGGCGACCCCCGTTCCGGCACAGGCGGCTTCGGACCCCGTGCCGCAGGTCCATGAATCCCTGCAAACGCCCATACCTCCACTGGTCCAGCTGCCGCAGAAAGGTGGCGCAGCGCAGCAGCAGGAACAGAAGATGCTGCCCGAGAACGCGGCGGGAGCGCCGCCTTCGACGTGATGTTTGGAGCAATGCTCGTTGATCTAATCTCGGTATCGTATTGATTCCGCTGGATATTACTGCTCCGGGGATCCGACTTCCTTGACGTGCTCCCTGCTGATCACGAACAGCCCGTCCTCCAGTTCCCCCATGCCCTCCCCCTCGTAGGCCGATACGATCCGCCAATCCTCGCCTCTTCCACGGACGAAATCTTTAGTCCTTTCCGGCTCCACGTCGTACTTGGACGCCACGTACATGAAGGGTTTTTCCGCAAAGGTCTCCTTGACCGATCCGAGAAGCTGCTCCTGCCGGGATACCGGGTAGCCGCAGTACTCGGATGCATCCACCACGAAAATGATGAGGTCGGCAAGGTTCCGAACTGCGCTGAGTGCCCTCTTCTCGAAATCGTTGTGCTCCTGGGGGGGGCGCTCGAGGACCCCGGGTGTATCGATTAACTGTATCCTGCGAATAAAATGTCCCTCGCTGCGCTGCATGTGTCCCAGGATGACGTCATGGGTCGTGAAGGGGTACTGTGCCACCTCGGGCTCCGCCGTGGACAGAGCCGAAACGAGCGCCGATTTCCCAACGTTGGGAAACCCCGCCACCACCGCCGTGAATGTGTCCGGGTCCACCGTCGGCATGTTCTTCAGTGCCGCCCTCACCTCGGACAGGAACAAAAGAGGCTCCTCCACGTTGCCCATGATGGAGGATATCCTCCCGTATGCCGACTTCCTCTGACCGATTATGCTGTTCGGGTCCCCCGCCTTCCTGATCCTCTTGAGAGCGCTGCCCGCGATCTGCCTGATGCTCTTTCGTACCCCGTTCACCCTTCCCAGGGCCTGGCGGATACGGTCCCTCGAAAAGCCGATGTCCATCATCTCTGCTGTGAACGGATCGAGGTTCTCGAACGTGGGGAACGACCGCACCATTTTCAGTATCTTCGAGTCCAGGACGTCCGAGACCACCTGGAGCTTCTTTGTCTCCGTCTTCTTGATGCGGAAGAACGGCTTCTTGTCCATCACGGTTATCTTCGACGCCCTCTTGAAGGCGATATCCAGCAGTTCCTGGGTTCGAAGTACGGTTGGGATGTCCTTCATCGGGGGGGTAAGGGGACGGGAGCGATATATAGTTATGGTGAAGGTGGGAGAGGATGACGTTTTGAGGGTATGGCGTCCCGAAATGAGAGGCAGACAGACTCTCAATGGGTAAAAGGCTCTCGGTGTACCCCGCCGGGGCACACCTGAGTCGCCCGGAAGGTGTTCCGTGCGATCCCGATAGCGGGGAAGGGGGAAGGGGCGGTGAACGTGCATGCGGGGCCTTTTACAGATGCACAAAATATGTAATAAGAAGCGGCCATGGCCGCAAAGTCGGCATACCGCCGACCGTGGGTGAGCCCCCCATCGTCCACATAATATTGCGGTTGCGGTTATATTTTAGGTTGTCGGGCTCGTTCTCGCTACGCTCCGACGTACACTCCGGGCACACCCGAATCCTCGTCAGGTATGCCTACGGGTAATCCTACGGGCGGGGCAGTTGCGCTCGAAGAGGGCAACGAGAGCCTCCTATTGAAGAGAGTCTGTCTATGGCCTCCTACTCTACCCCCGTCTTCCCAGAACCAGTGCTATTATCACGATGAGCAGCAGTAGCGCAATTCCACCGATTATGTATATGTTCATATTGTTACCTTCGTCCTTGGCCTCGTCCGTTTCCTTTCCGGACGTGTCCGCGATCACCCTCAACGTCCCCGTCATGGGTTCCGCATCCCTGCCCTTTTTATCCTCCGCCGTGACCACGATATCGTATCTGCCGGGTGTCAAATCCTCAAGGCCGACCATCTCCTCTACGTAGAACAGGAACGTACCGTCCTCGTTGGAGCGGTCCTCATCCAGATCCAGGGTCGTAGTACTCTCCTTGTTAAGCTCCGAGAGGTCCGCCACGACCTTCCTTAGGTCGTCGCTCGTCCTTTCGACCCGCACCACAAGGAGCACCCTGGCCCCCGGGTCCCCTTCAGTGATACTTTCGGGATCGAGCTCCACGGATTCGATGGTCGGAGGCCGCTCCTCTGCCTGGGCGACGACGGTGATGTCGAGGCTGGCGGTATCCGTACCTCCCCTGCCGTCTGAAACGACCACCGTTACTCTTGCCGTTCCCGGAATGGCCGGCGCCACGTACTGTACGAAATTGCCGCTCCCGCTCACCTGTCCCATCGTGAAAGTGTATTCGTATTCCATCACGTCCGCATCCGGGTCCTGGGCGATAACGGTCAGGTCCACGGTCCCGCCCGTCACCACCGTGTCTTCCGACGATGTGAACGACTTGATATCGGGCGGGTGGTTCTCGGGCTCCACCGGTCCGCCGTCATCCACCACCGTCACGCTCAGAGAAGCCATATCGGTATTTCCCCTGCCGTCGGACACGATCAGAGTTAATTCGTATCTGCCCACGTCATCCGGTGCCTTCCAGGTCCACTGGGGTCCCGTTCCGGTCAATTCCCCCGCCTCCGCCGAGAGCTCGTAGGTGAGCTCATCCCCCTCGGGATCCGTGGCCGTGGCAGTAATAATTGACTCCTCCCCCTTTTCGACCTCGTCCGGGTCGGCCGTAAAGCTCTCCACCACCGGCGGCTCGTTCACGTACTCGAAGTCCCTTGCCGCCTTCACCGCCTCGTGTGCATCCACCATACCGAAACCGTATCTTGCGCTGTACTTGTCGGACAGGTTCAGGTCATACGGCTCTCCCCTGGCCTCGGCGGTATCGTGGAGGAGCTTTCTCAATGTCCCAAGGACCTCCTTTCCGCCTATGGCGGCTATGTCAGGGTTGGCCTCCATCATCAGCGTCACGATACCTGATACATGGGGCGTGGCGTAGGAGGTCCCCTCGACCGCGTGCCATCCCCTTGCAGGTTGAAGTGCCGACAGGGCGGAGTATCGGGCCACGCTCAGGTTGGTCGCCGGTGCCACCACGTCCGGTTTCAGCTCGTCGTACAGGTCGTCATCGCCGTCCGGTTCGCGGGGGCCGTAGGTGGCATCGTTCCAGTAGGTATCGTCATCCCTGTCAACCGTTCTCTTGTCGTCGAGACCCCCGGCGATTATCACGTCGTCGGACCACCAGTAGTCCGCGGGCTGCTCCCCCTGCTTGACGCCGTCGTTCCCCGCCGCCTGTATGAAGGGGATCCCCTCCCTTGCGATCCTGTCCTGCAGCTGGCCCAAGGTGCTGTTGGGGGTGGTATCCGAAAGAGCGCTCATGGAGATGACGTCTATGCCCACGTGTCCGTTCCCCCAGTCGGTGTCCTTGTGGTCGATACACCATTCCATGGCATCCGCCATTGCCCTCCCGTAGGCGGGATTGAGGCCGGTGAGCTTCAGGTCGATTATGCCAGCGCCGGGGGCGATCCCCACGTGCTCGCCGCGTACATTCCCGCGGCCCGCCAGAACGGATGCGACGCCCGTGCCGTGGCCGCCGGTGTCGTCGGGATCGAAGGAACCGTCTCTGGGCGTGGCAGGAGTATCGGGTATGGAGAAATCCGCGCCGGCCACGAAGGAGCCGTTCAATGTGGGATGCTCGTTGTCGATACCCAGGTCCAGTATGGCGACCGTCATCCCCTCTCCGTCATATCCCAGATCATGGGCAGTGTTGGGGAAATATTCATTCGAGGAGGCGGCCTTGACAGCTTTCGACGATATGTTGATGGCAAAATGGACCTCGCAGTCCTTCTCGATAACTCCTACGGCCGGAAGTCTGGCAGCCCTTCGTACCTGATCGAGATCATCGAACGCCGACACGACCACGGGCACGTATCTCAGCGCGCGGTCCACGTCACATCCGGTCCTCAGGAGGCCTGCCTTCAACTCAGGTGTATCGTATCCGGGAGCGGCGTGTACGAAGGTCCAGAGGGGGAAATCGGAATTATGGTTTATGTCATCATCGATGCTGTCGCGGTCCAGGTCGAACATGTATTCGATTGTCTGGCCGCTGGCGAACTCGTTTCTGTCCGTGCCCGGAATGTTGATCCCCGAAAGGAGGAACAGGACGACAAAGGACAGGGTGATCGGATATGCGAATTTTCTACTCATGGTAGTATGGATTTTCACGCCGGCGATATATATCTTTTGGTCAGATGATGGAAGTAATGTATTCGGAATGGGAGTGCTCGGAGTGAATGTATGGGATTGGGTCTCTTGTGGATTATGGGAAAATAGATTGTGAGAGGACACGGCAATATCGTTAGATTCTCTTCAATAAGAGGGCCGCCGAGCGTCAGCCCACGGCGGCCCGATACCAGAATCACAAAATGGCGAATAAGAAGAAATGGACCAGGTATATACAAAACCGGAAAAACCTAACGATCACGTCGGGGCAATGATACAGAACATATTCTCCTGGTGAGCAGGGTGGGGGCTTGTTTCTTATTTGAGCCGCTTTTTCTTTTCAAGCCCCCATCCAGCGCAGCCAGGAGCTAAAAGAAAAAGTGGAAGAGAACACATCTAACGAAATAGACCTCAACCGAGCTTCGCCCCGCAGGAATTGCAGTAGAACTCACCCGCGCCCACGTCCACTCCGCATATGGGACAGACCGATACGCTCACTTTCCTTCCGTTCCCCTCCGTTGAATCGGCAGGGATCCCCATGAGCTTCGGATTACCGTGCTCGTCCGTCTCGAACGTTATATCCCAGAGTTCCCCGAAGGCCTCCACGATGGAAAGGCTCTCGGGCGGCAATGTCAGGGTCCCGTCCGGTGAGATGAACACCCGCCTCGAGTCCGCCATCTCATCCAGGTCCAGGTCCGCCCCGTGCTGCCCGATGAACCTGCCGTCTCGGAGTTCCACCGAGCGGTCAGTGAAGGATGAAACGTGTTTCGAATGGGTGACCACCATGCAGGCCATGTTCAGCCTCTCCCTCAGCTCCCGTATGAGTGCCATCACGTTCTCGGCATTGGCATAGTCCAGGTTGCCGGTGGGCTCGTCGGCCAGTATGAGCTCCGGTTCATTGGCAAGGGCCCGGGCGATGGCCACCCGCTGTCTCTCACCTCCGCTGAGGTATGCCGGAAGGGCGTTCATCCGGTCCTCGATACCCAGGAGTTCCATTAGTTCCACCGCTCTTTTCATGGCATCCTTGAGGGGTCTGCCGGCAAACCTCATGGTCTGGACCACGTTCTGAAGCGCGGTCTTTGTGGATATGAGGTTCCCCTCCTGGAACACGTAGCCCACGGTGGCACGCCTGAAGGGCACCAGCTCGGTCTCGGAGAGTTTCGTGATATCCCGTTCATGATAGTACACGTGTCCGGCCGAAGGGGCCTGCAGGCCGCCCAGTATACGGAGAAGTGTCGACTTCCCGGACCCCGAAGGACCCACCACGGATACGAGCTCCCCGGCCCTGATCCTGATGTTCAATCCTCGCAGGGCAACCACGTTCGGGCTTCCTTCCTTCCCCTTGTACAGGCTGTAGACGTTCTCCGCCCGCAGAAGGTACTCGTCATCCCCGTTCTCTTTCTCCACGGGAGCCTTCCCTGCACCCTTCCTTGCCCTGCCCGCTCCCTTGCTCTCCCTATTTTCGGCCTTGTTGACAGTACGTCCCCCCGTGCGTCCCCGCCTTCCCGCCGTTGTTGCACCAGGGGGCCCGCCTCGGCCTCGCGTTCCGGCCTG
>CAYRFL010000153.1:0-8088 GCA_964423515.1 uncultured archaeon | reverse complement strand
ATGGGCCCCTCGGGCTGCGGGAAATCGACAATGCTCAACATAATCGGCGGATTGATACCACCGACAAGCGGGACCGTGGAGGTGAACGGGAAGGACATTAGCCGAATGAAACATTCGCAGCTCACCGAGGTCAGACGGCACGATGTCGGCTGGATATTCCAGGAGTTCAATCTCATTTCGAACCTCACGGCCCTCGAGAACGTCATCATCCCCATGAACCTCGCGGGAAGGACGGGCTCCGAGGCTAGGGAGAAGGCGGAGAAGCTCATCGAAAGATTGGGCCTTATGGACCGGACGGGCCATTTTCCCGACGGTCTCTCGGGAGGCCAGCAGCAGCGCTTCTGCGTGGCCAGAGCCCTGATGAACGACCCGCCGCTCATAGTTGCGGACGAGCCGACGGGAAATCTCGACACCCGGACGGGGCTTGACATAATCGATCTGTTCAAGGAAATGGCCGAGCAGGGAAAGGGCGTCCTGATGGTCACCCACGACGTGAACCTGGCCCGGGCGTCCCACCGGATATATATCCTTCAGAACGGGAAGCTCAAGCAGTCTGTAAACGGGGAGGTGTGAATTCCATGAAAGCGTCCACCGCCATATTCGCAAGCATCGTCCTTTTCGTCATTTCATTTATGATATTCGTCCTACTCTCGACGACCTTCTGTCTTGCCACATGTTTTGCGATCGTTGGAATAATAATGGGTCTGGTGCTGCTGATAGTTGGTCTCGTAAACCATTTCCGGGCCAAGGTCCTCTCTCCCAGCGACCAAAAGCTCAGAAACCTTGAGCCCGTGAGCGGGAGTTCGCTTCTGGAGCCCTTCTTCGCCGTGGCCGGTGCGAGCGTACGGATATTCAGGAATCCCAGAAGGACCATGGCAATGCTCAGCGGGATAATCCTGGGTACCCTCATAATCTCATCCATCTTCATATATACGGACGTCCTCGAGAACGAGATGTACGAATCGATGGTGCAGGGGATCCCCTACGAGGTTTCCTTCAGCCTCGCAGAACCGGGGAACGAATCCACATTATGGGCGTATGCCGATGAGATCGCGAACGATCCCCGGGTCGAATCGACCACGGTGTTCACCGGGGGAGTGCCCGGAGGAGGCGGTCATTACAGCGAAGGGGGTACATCTTCAATGTGGGAGGGGCCGTCCATGCGACTCAATGCCGTGGTCGACGGCGATACGCTGGAGCAGACCATGGGAGGGTGGGAAGATCAGGGGGAAATAGTCAATCCCGTCTTTGTAAGGGATAACTTCAGCGAGACGGGCATCTATGAAAAGATGATCGGGGAGGCCATCGAGGGGACCTTCGACCTGTCCGGTCCCGTGAATGCCACCGTCATACCTCGGTCCATGGCACTGCGCATGAACCTCGATGTGGGAGCCGTCATCTCGGGGATCAATATCTCGCTTCTGTCCTACGAGAGATTCGATACGGTGGAGGCCCGTTTTGAGAACATTACCATCGTGGGGATATTTGACGGGGAGGAGATCTCCTGGGGCGAAAAGGATGATACGGAGACCATTTTCCTTAGCACGGGCATGTTGTCCGAGACCTCGCCGCTCAGACGTGAGTTCAGGGAGAAGAGATTGATGATCCTTGCGGTGAAGATCGACAAGGACGAGTTCGATACCGGTGACCTCGAGGGGATGAGCGGCGAGATAGACCGCCTTGTGAATGACATGACCCGGGATTCCGGGGACGCCCTCGAAGGGACCAATGCCGTGGGTTTCATTCTGCAAATATCCAGTATTATGGGTTATATTCTGATCGTCATCGACATCGTGATGATAGTGCCCGTCGTGATACTCACGATCTACCTGCTGGTCTACGGATTGGAGCTCTCTCTGGAGGAAAGAAAGAAGGAGATAGGCATCCTTAAGGTTCAGGGGGCGGACGAAAGGCAGATATTCGGCCAGGTAATGTCAGAATCCTTCCTCATCCTACTGGTGGGATTGGTACTGGGTTATCTGCTGGCTATAATCGGCGCCTGGATCATAAGCTCTGCCGTGGGCTTCATGACCTTCAACTTTTCTCTAGGATACTTAGGGGATTTCTTCTTCTTCGATACGACCGCCTTTCTAGTCTCCCTTTTCGCGATCTGTTCCATAACGCTGATATCCATATGGAGGCGGGGGAGGAAATTCATCGATCTTCAGGTAAGCGAAGCTGTCCAAACGCTGGAACGGAAGAAAGCGGGATTCCTTCGGCGGAACAACATCGATCTGATCCTGTTCGTGTACGGTTTCATATCTGCCGCCAAGACCATACTTGACAAGGGTTTCGGCATAGACAGCATATACGGTTTCGAACTGAGCATAAGCTCCGGCTGGGACTTTTTCCTCTTCGGTTTCCTGGGAACCATCGCCCTCTGGATCGGAGGCGCCTTCTCGGCTCCGGTGATCGCCAAGTGGGCCGCCCTGAAGCTCGAGAAGGTCATGCTAAGGATCAGTACGTTCAGGGATATCGGCCCCATCGTAAAGAGCGGGCTCAAACGAAGGGGCGACGTGGCAAAGCTCGTCTTCATAATCGCCCTCACCCTGTCAATAGCGTCGCTTGCCGCGATCCAGGGGTATTCCGACGAGAAGTTCAGCATCCGGGAACTGGAATACCAGATAGGCGCCGATATTCAGGTCACGTTCTCAAACGATACGGATCATTCATCGGAGATCCTATCTGTAACCGGCGTACGGGAAGCAATGTCCCTGCCCTCCGTGACCGTGGAGGTCTTGAGCAGTTCCTTTACCGTTTACGGAATAGATGCGGAAAATGCGAGCTTCGCGCGGTGGCACGATAATTCCTTCAAGGACGAATCGCCATCTTCCGCCCTTGAAAAAATGTCCCGAGCCGATGACACTCCCGGAGTATATCTGGGAAGCGACGTTTCCTCCGATATCGGAGCCGGTGAGGGAAGCATAATAACACTGAAGGTCCCGAGGACCGATCCCGTCTCCGGAAACAGGACCCATGAGAGGATGGATGTGCGTGTCCTGGGGAAGCTCGACCACGCCCCCGGAGGTATCGATGAGGAAGCGGTCCTGGCGGACCACTCGACGATACGGAGGATCCGCGAGCTCATGAACCGCCACGATGTGAACATCCCGGGCGAGGTGAACGTGACCCGCGGTGATGGAGATATCATTACCGATCACAGCCTCGATGCGGGTATGGCCTATCATCCCTTTGTTCTCAACGTAAGCGTGGATGACGCCGTGATGCCCCTATCCGTGACTGTCAACTGGACCCATGGTACTGAGACGGACAATACCTCCCTATTCCCCGTGGGGGGAAACTGGATGGGTTGGATCGAACTGGGGGCAAGCACGGGGGACCTTACCTATGTTATCTATACGAGGGATATTCACAACAATACCATTGCCAGCCAGCTCCGGAGGGTTCGGATCGGAGATATCTTCGCACCCAATCACATAATTGATCTCAGCCGGAAGATCGTCACCGCCGGCGGAACATATCATTTCAATATAAGTCTCGGGGAGAGCCTGCGCTACGGTCCGGTCCGGGTGAGCTGGATCCACGGGGAGCGCAGCGGGGAGATCGCCCTGGCCAGGCACGCCAGCTTTTATACGGGGAGCATTGACCTGTTCGATGACACTTCTTCACTGATCTACCGCATCACCATCGACGATTCCCCGGCGGATATGGGTTCCACGAGATATCTGGTCGGCATCTCTTCCGAGGCAACCGGTGCCCGGGTATCCGACGAACTGAAATTGATGACGGGAGTTACCGAGGTAACGGTCCTGAAGCATGAACTGGACAATATCGGCAATCAGAACCACTGGGGCATACCCGGTCTTCTGACCATGATGTTCATAGCATCGCTCATCGCATCCCTTACGATATCCTTCACGTTCTCGTCCATAATCATGAAGAAGCGGCAGAGGGAATTCGCCGTCCTCCAGACCATCGGCGCCTCCAGGGCCCAGGTCTACAAGATAGCCATAGGGGAGAATTCGGTGCTCATGCTGATATCGGTGATATTCGGCATAACGATAGGCATCGGCCTGAGCTATATGATGAACGGCTTCTTCGAGGTGGTGGGTGAGCTGCTGGGACGGGGGATGCTAGAACGGCTTGTGTTCATACCCTGGCCGCAGCTGTTGTTGATGGCCCTTGCAGCATTTATCGGAATGCTCCTGGCCGTGGCGCTGAGCTCCAGAAGGGCCGCCCGCCAGGACCTGTCAATTTCAACGAGGGTGATATAGATGAGCGGAGAGCGGACAGCCGATAAGGGCGAGAACAAAGGGCCAGTGCCCATCGATGGAACTGGAACCTTCCCTGCGATGGAAGCTAGGAACATATACAGCCTCTACAAGGGAAAGGAGGGGGCGGCAAATGTGGTTGCCCTTCGCGGGTTGAGCCTCGAACTGAAGCAGGGTGAACTGGTCTCCGTGGTCGGTCCGTCCGGCGCAGGGAAATCCACCCTCCTCCGTATCCTGGGCGGTCTCCAGGAACCCTCGGCGGGCGAGGTGTATTTCAAAGGCCAGGACATACTGAAGGTCCCCGAGAAGGGAAGGGTGGAGTTCCGGCGGAGGATGGTGGGATACGTCTTTCAGGAGAGGAACCTGATACCGACCATCAGCGGCCTGGCGAACGTCGTTCAGACCCTGATTTTCTCGGGCTGGAAGAGGTCCCATGCCAAGAGAAGGGGTGTGGAGCTCATGGAATTGCTGGGCATGGAGGATAGGATGAGGGCCCTGCCAACGCATCTGAGCGGCGGGGAGCGCCAGCGCGTGTCCATCGCCCGGGCCCTTGCGAACAATCCCGCGGTGCTCCTGATGGACGAGCCCACCGGGAACCTTGACTACAAGAACGCCGAGAACGTCATGGAGATAATAATCGGCCTTCGGGAGAAGCTGAACACAGCGTGCCTTCTGGTGACACACTCCAAGCATATCGCCTCCTTTACCGACAGGTCCCTGGAACTGTCGGACGGGCGTTTCATCGGCCAGCACGGGGTGGATATGGACCTCTCCGAGCTGAGCGAGGACAGGGAGGTGTTCATCAATACCGACGGCACGCTGAACCTTCCGCCTGAACTGCTGCCCGTGATATACAACCAGGGGGAGCTCTGGAAGGTCCATGTTGAGGAGGGAGATGATGGCGTGCCGAGGATAATCGCCGTACCCGGTTCCGGCAGTGCCGGGGGCAGGGGTTCGGACGGCAGGTGTCCCGTGTGCAGGGCCCCGGTCAAGAGCAATGATTTCCACTGTGGCGGATGCGGAGCCGTATTGAAGAGGTGAACGAGCGGAGAGAAAGGTTCCAGGAACGAGGAAAAATAATCATGCATCCTCTTCTGCCCCCTGAATTGGCAGGATGGTCGAACCGGTCCAGCCGTAAAATTGATGTGGAAGCGAATTGGGTAAAAGATAATATATTGATCCCGAAGATTTCCCACCCGGAAGGATCCCGGATCATTCCATCGTGATAAAAGTGGAATAAAAAACCGGTCTATAATTTCTGAGAGCTACGGATACAGGATGATATACATGGTCATGCCGGATAATCCTGTCTGCAATGCATGCGGCGCGGGGGTCACAGAGGAAATCGAGACATGCCCCATCTGCCGCGCGTCCCTGGAGCGCCCCGACGAAGGGGAGGATCCGGGAGCGGAGGATGTGCATCCGGTGGATTGGGGCGACGGAGAGAACGATCTCGAGACCACCGAGACATCGGTGATCCACGTCTATACCGATGACGGCATGTACAGGGCACGGCTCGTGGTGATGGACGACGACGATGGCGAGGACGTCCATTACACGATGATTCGCATCGACAATAGACCTCCGGAGGTCACGGCGGAGGTCAACCGGTCTGCGGCCGATACCAACGTTCCCATCGCTTTCTCCGCTCTGGCCTCGGATGCCGACGGGGAGATAATGCTCTACCAGTGGGATTTCGACGACGACGGCGTGACCGATCACAGCTCCGAACTGAGCGCAAATGCGGTGCATTCCTATCCCGATGACGGTAACTACGAGGCTGTGCTGACGGTCACCGACGACGACAATGCGACAAATCGATCCTCGGTGATCGTGACCGTCATGAACGTGGCCCCCGTGGCACTGGGTTCCGCTTCCACCGACAGCGTCAGCACCCTCGCCGACGTTATATTCGTGGCTGACGGGCATGATAGCGACGGAGCGGTCATGGGTTACGAATGGGATTTCGAGGACGACGGCACCTTCGACTGGGTATCGTCGGACCCTGAAACGGCGTATCACTCATATGATGACGACGGCCTCTACGTGGCGGTCCTCAGGGTCACCGACGACGATGGTGCGACAGCCCTGGATAGCCTGGAGATCACTGTCACGAACCGTCCTCCCGAAGCGGAGAGCGATATGACGGCCAGCGGGGGAACCACGGATGTCGGCATAGAGTTCGACGGTCACGGAAGCGACGACGACGGAGAGGTCGTGCTCTACGAGTGGGATTTCGACGGGGATGGCGAGTACGATTGGAACTCCCCGGATGGCGCGCACACTATCTTCAAATATGCCACGGAGGGGACCTTCGAGGCCCGTCTCAGGGTAACCGACGACGACGGCGATTTGGATACCGATTCCGTGGTTATGACCGTGACGAGGAACAGGGCGCCCGTGGCGGATGCGGGCGATGACCGCACCATTGACGTTGACGATCCCACTCGTTTCGATGGCTCCGGCTCCACGGACCCCGACGGTCATTCTATCACGTACCGCTGGGATTTCGGCGACGGTGAAGGGGGGAACACATCCTCGCTCCTCCACGCCTACGTCCGCGGGGGAACCTACACCGTGACTCTGACCGTGACCGACGAGGGAGGCGCCGTCGGGACGGATACGTGCACGGTGACGGTACGAGGGGAAAAATACGCGGTGGTGGTTGGTATCGCGGATTACCCGGGCCACGGCAGCGACCTGGATTATCCCGACGAGGACGCCGATTACTGGGAAAGTTATCTCACCGAAAGGGGGTACACCGTTCACAAGCTCATCGATTCGCAGGCCACGCGGGACAACATCCTTTCTGAGATCGCGTGGATGGCGGGCGTGGAGGGACCGGGAAGCCACTGCGTGTTCACCTATTCGGGTCACGGGGATCACGATGGCGGCTCCTATATACTGGATTACACCGAGGAAGGTTTGTGGGACCATGAACTGGGAGCAGCATTTTCATCCTTCGAGAGCGAGCACATAATGTTCTTCTTCGACTGCTGCGCCAGCGGGGGTTACGATGACGACCTGAGAGGCGAGGGTCGATACGTGGCCGAGGCATGCGGGATACACGAGTACAGCCTTGACGATCCCGATTACGAGCACGGTGCCTTCACATACTGGTTCCTCATCAGCGGTCTGGCCGCGCACCAGTCCTGGTCGGTGGAGGACGCTTTCGACCATGCATACGATCACTGTTCAAGCGATTACGATTGGGATAATTTCCATCCGGAGGAGTGGGATTCGGAACCGGGAACCCCGTTCCGCATCGATTGAAACGCATTCGATGGATTTATGGATCATTGCATTACGAGGAAATTCGGGAAACCATTTAAAATGGGTGGACCTCGGGAACGATTCGGAAGAGATTTGGGTATGAATTGGCAGTGATTTCGGTAAAACGGCTTATAAACCGCCGTCCATGGACATACTGTCTTGAAATCCAAGACGGGGTGTCTTGATAACAAGACGGGAGGTATGAAAGATGAACCGAAAAACGATATTCGTGGGCCTCGGGCTCCTGGTGCTTCTTCTGGCCGTGGGGATCGCCGCCGCAGCCATGGAAGCCGAATCCGAAGATATGTTGCCCGATTTCATAAAGGGCAAGGATGGATGTGGTGGTAGAGGAGGATATGGCATGGGCCGTGGACACGGAATGAACGGGATGCCCGGTTTCGCAGCCGAAGCTGATCTGGACGGCGACGGCATCCCGAACTGCGAGGACCCCGATGACGACGCCGACGGCATAAACGACACTGCGGACCAGTATCCGCACGACCACGACAACGACGGCATACCCGACCTCAGGGACGATGACGACGACAATGACGGGATATCCGATGCGGAGGACGACTACTAT
>CAYRFL010000152.1:0-8271 GCA_964423515.1 uncultured archaeon | reverse complement strand
TAGAATGCCAGCTCAATAATGTCTTTGTCAGGGAGGTAAATTAGTGAACTACTGCTATTGGAGAAAGGTGCTGATAGATACGGTCAAGAAAAAGTGGTTGATTTATGCCATTTATTTCAATCTAATCTTTGCCTTCATGCATTATATTGCTTGGGGAAAAATCTCGAGTCCTAATCGTGAATTGGCTATGATCCCTTTCTTTTTCTTGCTGGGATTACTTTGGAGCTTAGTATATAGAAAAACTAAGACCATAAAATTTGGAATAATAGGACATATGTTTGCGAATTTATTTGGATTCGCAGCACTTTTTATGAGATAGAGTGTTGCATTCCCTGACTTAGATTTTTTTTGTCTAGCTGAATCTCAAGTAGGTTTTATCATGGTTAGAGATATTCAATCAGCCAATTCCATCACGACTTAACTGCGGTGATTTGAGGGAGAACGGAGTGGGTAAGTCTAAATAAGATAGATTCGTAACAACCAATAGCACATTTTCAGGTGACAAACATGAAAAATCAAAAGTTATGGGCCATTGCTCTTTGTAGCGTATTGATTGTAAGCATTTTCCTGGGGTGCATTGGTAGCAATAAAAAAGAAAAAGATACTGACGGATTAAAGATTGACGATCTGGATTTTGAATGGGTAGATATTTCTCCCGGCACATTCATGATGGGCAGGTATAATAATGAGGGGACGCCGCATGAAAGACCTAGGCACCCGGTAAACATCTCCAAAGGTTTCCAGATGCTCAAATTCGAGGTGACGCAGGCCCAGTGGGAGGCTGTTAATGGGAGCAATCCCAGCTGGTTCAAGGGTGCCAACAATCCTGTCGATAGAGTTGATTGGAACGAATGTCAATCGTTCATCTCTCAATTGAATGAACTTGATTCTGGCCATACTTATCGTTTGCCTTCCGAGGCGGAGTGGGAATACACATGTCGAGCTGGTTCAACCACTACATATTATTTTGGAAATGATTCCGCACAATTAGACCAGTATGCCTGGTATGGAAATAATTCGAACTACAAAACACATCCAGTAGGCGAGAAAAAACCGAATGCTTGGGGGCTCTATGATATGCATGGTAACGTTTGGGAGTGGTGTCAGGATTGGTGGCATTTTAATTACAGTAATGCTCCCGATGATGGTACTGCCTGGGAAGACCCTGAGGGCTCCTATCGTGTGATACGGAGCAGCGACTACTCCAACGGGGCTAGTAACTGCTGTTCAGCGACTCGGTACCGCAGTCTCCCCATCACCGGTTTGGATAGCATGGGCTTCCGCCTCGTGAGGGAACCAAAGTGAGAGTGAGCACAAGTATATTATTCGAATATCCAATGTTATAACCTTAACGTTAAGTATATAACACACGGTTCGCGGCTACGCATTCAATAGGATAAACAGATCAATCCCACGCCACGTCGTCCTCTTTTTTCTTGAACTTGATGAAAACTCTGCCGGCAACGAAACCTGCCACGGGCATCATGGCCGAGACGATTATGAAGAAAAAACAGGGGCCTCCGGATGCCATGATCTCTATCTTCTCCGGGAGGGGAAGGTTCGTGATAACGAGCATTGTCAAACCTCTCGAGACGAATGCGGCCAGACCCACGAACATGCCCGTCCACCTGCCGAACTTCACGCCGGACAGCAGTATCACCAGGAAGAGCAGGACCGTGACGGACAAACTGCCGATGAGACACACGTTGTTGAAGGTTATCAATTCCTGTTTCAGGGCGGGCGCTGATATGGGAATGGTAAATATCCCCAGTACGAATCCCAGCAAGATGAAGAACACGGATATGAACTTTCCATAACCGTACATGCGCTTGTAGCTCTTGGAGATCTCCCTGGGGTCCCCGTAGTTGGAAATGGCGACCATGGCGTTCTTCGGGTTGATTCCACCCAGGTCCACGGCGCTCTCGTGGAGATGCGATCTCACCTCGTCAAGGATATTGACCTTGTTCTTTTTCGACATGAATCGCATCTTTTTCAGCAAACGCCTGAGATAGTCCTCGATCTCGGGAGTGCTCTGGTCTTGATCGTAATTCATCTGTATTCCTCCAGCAGTTTTTCCGTTCCCCCGATCATCAGGTCCCACTGCACAAGAGCAGCCTTCAGGGTCTTGAGGCCCTTCTCGGTGATGGAATAGTAATTGCGGGGGGGGCTGCCCTCGCCGACCACCCACTCGCTTATGAGATACCCGCGTTTCTTCAAGCGGTGCAGTATTGGATAAAGGGTCCCCTCTTTCAACGTGTAATAACCGTCGGTCCCGGTCCTCAATTCCTTGATTATCTGGAAACCGTACTTCCGTTCCCTGGAGAGAAGGGCAAGGACACAAAGCTGGATCCCGCCCTTCTTGAACTCCTTGTCCCATTCCTTTTCCTTCATGCTATCCTCGATCATTCTCTCATGATGACATATCTTTTTTGCGCCGTCTTTTCCTTACAACGCTTATCGTTATCGCCACGGCCACCGCCACAGCAGCTACGGCAAACTGGAGACATACACCGGTGTTGGACAGTATGTTCAGGGTTATCCCGGACAGTCCATCTATTATGAGCGCCCCGCAGCTGAAGGTCGGATCGTGGAATATCTCATCGCCGGCAGGGTAGATATAACCGCCGATTATAACGAGAGCATGGTAAAAACCCTTGTCCTTTTCCCCTCTCCCCTGCTGGTTCTGCCCTGCGTGGACCTGGTAGAACATGAAATCGGTCTCCCCGTCCACGTCAACGTCGCTGATCCACGAAAGTTCTCCAAGACGATGCCAGTTGTCCTTGAACGTGATGTGTTCCTTTTCGATCAGGGTGGCATTCTCCGGCATTTCGCGAGGATCGGCAATGGTTGCATCCACCAGTTCTCCCGCATTGTTATATTCATATTCGGCCACGCCCAGGGCTCCTTCTATGCCGGTCACGAACTGTTTGTCGAACCATTCGTTCACAATATCCGGTACGAACGTCCCGAAGATCGTGAAGCTCTCGAGCATCAGTTTCGAATTCCTGCTCTCGTTCTTGAAGTCCCAGCCCTTTATATAATGATCATACTTGTAATCGGCATTCACGGAGACACCCTTGAAATCTCTCTTTTCCACGCTCTTGGTATCGCCGATCTCCGGGTCGTCGCCTCCGTTGAAGTCCACCTCCACCTCGTACCAGGGAATGCCCTTTATCTCGAGGTCCTGCTCCACGGATATCTCGATATGAAATGTGAAGGTCACCTCGTCGAGACATGTTTCCGTGGTATTGTCATTTTCGAACTCGGGGTCCCACACTTTACCATTCCCATCCCCGTACTCGAGGTTCTCCGCCGTAAGGGAGAAATCGAATCCCTTGACGTTCGGATCGTCATAGGAGACGACCTCGATATCGCTTCGATTCCATGAAGTGTTCAGATCAAGGGCTTTGATCACCGGTTCGGTGTACAGGAAAGAGTGATCCATGTTCTCGAGACCCTCCTGATTCCTCTTGAAATCCCATAGATTGTTATCGGCACCCTTCAGCTCGCCCACCTCCTCCTGGAACATGTTCTTCTCCCGGTAGCCCACATCCTGGAACTCGATAAAGCTGAAGAACTTGTGACCGTAGACCGTCACAACGGGGATACCGATCTTCTCAACGATGATGTTTCCCTGGGGGTCCAATATGGTAGCTCCGCCGAGGTAACGCAGCTGGAACGTGGCCATCATTATACTGTTGGGATGCTCCTCCGTACCGTACAGGATATAGAACCACGCGTCCTTGCTTAACCTGAAGGCAATGTAGTCGCCCTGTTCCCAGTCCTTCGTCTCGTTGGCGTATTTCCCCTCCCGGGTAGTACCCGTGACCATGAGAACATTATCATCGAGGAAACTCCGCTGGGTTTCCTCTCCGAACACCGCTCCGGAGAGCGAAATGGCCCCTACGAGCATAAGGGACGCAACCATTATCGCTTTAAACCATCTCATTTCCTTTTTTTGACCTTCCATATCGGGTACCTCCTTGATCGACGGGCTCGAGGACAGCTCGGTCGACGAACCGACGCATAGTACTTAGCAATACTAAGTGGTTAGCTATATTTAATACTTCGCATTAAAAATCAAAAAACCAAAAGGTAAGAACAAGAGATGCGGCGGGGAAAAAGAATACGATTGAACGTTAGAATTGGAACTCTGCACGTCCAGGGGAACCACCCCCTCCCCTTCCTCATTCGTCCTCGATCATCACCCGGTGGGGATGCTTGTAAACCATCAGAATGACCGGGTCCGTCCCCCTTGCCCCGGGGAATATCGATCCTCTCCTTGCACCCAGGTGTTCGTGGAAGGATACGACCCTGTGCTGCTTCGCATATATCTTCAGATTGGGTATGGAATTCTTCTCGGCCTGCGGTGAATCGGGGTTCTCGGCGGCATATCTCTCGTACCACTCCTCGTAACCCATCAGCGTGGAGTACGTGATGATGCCCTTGTCCCATTCCTCCTTCATTCCCTTGACCCTCTTGAGTATCTTCCTGGCGGCACCCTTTATACCGGCCTCTCTGTCCGTCTGTATCGCTATGCACAGTATGTACGAGCCTTCGGGATCATGCGGGTACTCGTACCGAAGAACACCGCTCACCCTGCGTATATCACCGGTCACGATCTCCCAGCCCTGGATGAGGTATTCCAGGGCCGGTTTCACTTTAAGGGTGTTGATGGAACCGATGAGCTTACCGTCACATACGGCAAATATCTGCCCCTTCGGATACGTCCGGACCCTCGTCTCTATCTGGTGTTGGGCCATCTCGAGCATCTCGGAATCCGATGTGGTCCCGTACTCCTCTGCGAGCTTCGTTCTCCAAGCATCGACGTATATCTCCGATGCCCGTCTCTTGATCTCGTCGGATATTCCGATCCCGTTCAGTATTTCGATCTCCAACATTCTAACCGTTCCCGATGTCAATGATAACAGTTCATAGTCCACACTATATGATGAATTATCCCTGTAAGTGGTTTTGTATCATACCTCAATTACCTATTTAAAACAATGTTCTGAAATCATCGGATAGGGGAGGTGAACGGAAAATGCGTGTGCATCGATGATGCTCGATGACCAATAACCAGGAAATAAAACCTGTTTGGGACATTTCGCCAAAGGTATTAATACCGCGTTTGAGTATCGATATTCCAACGCGCCGAAACAGAGGGCCATTAATGCCGCCTATTACATATAGACGAAATCATAAGGAATGGAAAATGGGAACCCCATCGATCGAGAGAAAAAAAGGAAAATATAGGATTTGGAGCTTAGGAGTACTCTATCTCGCAATTGCCATATCGTTCATTCTCGGTGTGTTTCTATGGAAGGATGCCATTTCTTTCCGGAGAAACTGGGATTATCTGCTCAATGGTTCTCTTATGGTATTGAATATTCTGATTGGTATTCCCATCATATATATGGCAATTACCTTGATTAAATGGATAATAATCATAATTAACAAGCGAGATTCAAAAGGAGATGACTTACAGACCGGATCGACAGATATTCCCGACAAGAGATTTGCATGGGAGGCGATCGTATCTCCAATGATTGCTCTGTTGTCCCTCTTCATGATTCAATCGGTCTTTCTGTCGGGTTATTATTTTAAAAGTGTTAATATCTTTTATTCTTGCCAGTTGTTCCTTGGGGGAGCGGTTTTTAGCCTTCTCTCGTTTTTCATTGGTATTGCCGGTCTAACAAGGATTGATCCTCGCTCTCAGAAAGTACCAAGCAGGATAATGATCATCACAGGGATCGTTCTGGGATTGATGAATTGTAGCATAATTGCGTTTATTATAATGCAATTCTTATAGGAGTGAAATCTCATATACGATTACTCATCCTTATATGGTACAGAATAATCCCCTCCCCCCTCATTTCCTCTTGACCAGTTTCTTCTTCTTCTTCTTCTTCTTTTTCTTCTTCAGAATCCTCCCCTTTCCGGGCATCGCCTGCCTTTTCGGCCGTTCCTTTTCCCGTTCATCCGTTCCCCCATCGTCGGTCAGCGGCGGCAGGTCCACTATGAAATCAAACGACGGGCTCTCCTCCAGACCCGTTGGGGTCTCCGAATCCCATACCTCGTTCTCCCCGTTCTCATCCAGGAGCATCACGTCGGCATCATCCACGCCGATCTCGAAAAAATCTTCGCCGTTCCCATGGACATCATCGCCAGTATCACCCTGCGCCTCCGCATCCCATACCTCGTCGGTTTCTTCCTTTTTTACCCCCTTCTTTACTCCCTTTTTGGATCCCTTTTCCCTTCTCCCCGATCCTCCCGACGAAGCCAGGCCGTCCAGTTCGATCTTCGGAAGGCTGGGTAGCTCGAACGGAGCTTTCGGAACGATCTCGGCCCCCTTCTTCTCCGGCCTGCCCTTTCCCTCCGGATCGTGATCGTTTTGCTGCTTTTGCTCCTTTTGCTCCTTTTTCCTCTTTACGTCCCTTTCCTTCCTCTTCCGCATGCTCAGGCGTCCCGCCCGACCCTCCGTTCCCCCCTTCTTTTTTCCGGCCCGCCTGCCCTTTCCCTTCTTGTATTCTCCTGGTGATTTGAAGCGGATCTTCGGCTCCTCCTTCTCCACCGGGGCGGTCTTCGCCTTCACAGACGGGGGCTGATGGAAGACGGCCTCGTCGGTATCGCCAAGTACTGAAATGGAGCTCTTACCCTTCTTCTTGCCGTCTCCGTCCCCCCCGGCGTCGAGGCGAATGGATTCCCGCTTGGAATATCTCTCCATGAGCTCCTTGTTCTTCTCTCTTACGGCCTCCTCCTCCTTGTGGGTCCTTCCCGGGGAACCGCCGGCGGTCAGGGCAGCACCGATATCGCGCTCCACCGTCCGCCTCCTTCGGATGCTGAATACGAGGAACACCACGCATATGATGATGAGCGAGCCTCCCCCTATGATGATGAGCCAGGCGTTGCGTGACAGATGAAGACCTCCGCTATCCTCGTCGTCCCCGTTGCTGTCCTTTGCCGGAAGCACTGTTATCGGATATACGCAGGTTCCCTCATCACCGTGATCGTCAGTTACCGTCAATGTGATCCTGTAGTATCCCGGCGCAGCATACATGTGTGACGCCAGTTCTCCGCTTCCCTTCACACCATCGTCGAAATTCCACGCATATTCCACTATGTCGCCGTCCGGGTCAAAGGAGTCCAACCCAGTGAACATGGTGCTTATCCGGGCATTGATACGATCATCCTCCACACCGTCGATTGCCGCAACGGCAACCGGTTTCCTGTTGTTAACGGTGATGTTCATACCAATGGATACATTCACGGCATCGTCGTCGTCCTTCACCTCCAGGCTGACCAAGTATACACCCGGTTCATCGAAGGAAATTTCATGAGAGGCTACCTTGATCCATTCCGTTACCGGCTCCGCTCCCACCCTGTACCTGTACCATTCGATCGTACCGTCCACATCATTGCTCTCCTCTCCGTTCAGGAGGACGGGAGATCCGGTATCGACGATGGTGTTGTTGGGCACTAAATGCGCCTCGGGATCCTGGTTCAGCACGGTTATCATCACCTCCGTCCACTCGCTCTCCTGGTCGGAATGGTCCCTGACCTTCAACCTGACGTAGTACTGGCCGTCGTCTTCGTATCTGTGTATCACCCTATCGTCCCGAACCCACTGCTCGTCGTCATCGGAAAGATCACCGTAATCGTAGTAGTATTCGAGGTATACACCGTTTGGATCGCTGGAATCGCCCGCGTCCAGTATAACCTCCGTATCGGTGAGAACGGTAGTCGGGCTCACGGAAAGGTTCGCTATCGGGTACGCGTCCGACCTTGCGGAGATATAGGCTTCCACCTCCGGTATATCCGGATGGTCGTGGATAAAAGTCGTTCCGCATTCCCCATTGTTACCGTCCTCCGGCGGGGGCCATATTCCCGGCAGAAAACCGATTAACAAGAGCAGAATTATGAATGCCGCAGCCTTCCGGTGGTTGGAAATAAGGGGACGTAGCATCATTTTCGCACCGTTCACCGCTTCGAACCACATTCCCCGTTTTGGATATAAAGATTATACCCGTTTTCTCCCATCGGATTGTCTTTTTGGAAAAATCTTGAAAACCAGGACCCATGGAGCGATTATCAGTACTTCGGAGGCTTTCCTATGGAAGGGCCCTTTTTCGTCCGAAATGCCACATGACGGCCAGCAGGGCTGCAAGGAACATGCCGGTTCCGAATCCCGGACTCTCCTCGCTCTCCTCGGGCTTCTCGGCCGGACGCGCGATAACCGTTATCTTTACGGTCGTCTTCTCCGAGTCCAGC
>CAYRFL010000151.1:0-8527 GCA_964423515.1 uncultured archaeon | reverse complement strand
CTTGATAGGATGTGGATTTTACCCGAGGAGAATTACTACGGCTCTTGTAGTATAAGAGTAGCTGTCTGGGATGTCAATTCGAGCGATAACGGAACTATCGAAATTCCAGTAACGATAGAATCAGTGAATGATCCGCCTTGGGTGGAGTTAATAGCACCGGATAATAATGTTAGTTCGTCGGACGGCACGATTGTACTTGCTTGGAATGCATATGATGTGGATGATGATGTAAATGATCTCATATACCATCTCTATCTCGGCTCAGACGAAGAACCATCTCTATTCATGAGTGATCTGACGGGTTTGAATCATACTCTTACAGGTCTTGATGATGGTACGACCTATTACTGGTACGTCATACCGCACGATGGCCAGAATCGAGGTATCTGTGCCAACGGTACTTGGAGAATCGCCATTGATAAAAATTTGAGCTTACCGCCGATACTACCGCAGTTTCCGATAAATGGATCCATAGTAACTGAAAGAGTCCAGAACCTTTCTTGGAACCTGAATTACCCTTCTTCGGAAGGGATTATATATTACGTACATCTGGGAACATCTCCGGAGAATCTCATAGAAATAGGGCCTACCAAGGGAAATTGGTTCGAACTGTATGACCTTGAAAGTGGAGTGACGTACTACTGGAGAATCACGGTTTATATACCAGGTATAGAGGGCAAGTCTGCTAGCGATATATTCACTTTCACTATCCAGGAGGATTTCGTCCCCGTGCATGATATTGCGCTTTCATTCGCCACGGATTCCCTTGAGTTGGTTCAAGGGGACTCAACTATGGTAAATCTCACAATCTGTAACGTGGGAAACATGGCCACAACGATAAATCTTTCGGTTATTGGGGAACTGATAGGATATGTCACTTTTAGCTTTGACAGGTCGGTGGAGTTGGATGTTAACGATGATTATAACCTCACCATGATGCTCTTTGCCAACCTGAAACTCGAACCAAAGACCTATGAACTGGTCGTAATGGGTAAATTCGTTGGGAAAGAAGTATCCGCCCGTATCAATGTGACAATCAAAAAGGAGTCCTCCGTTAATAATCATCCGAGTGAATCCCTTCCCTGGCTATGGTTCGTAGTGAGTGTAATTCTGCTTGCTGCTATCATTGGATTGCTATTACTTGTATTACGAAAACGGAGCACGGGAGGAGAGGAGAAGGAAGATAATTTTATTCACGCGGAAATTGAGATGAAGCCATGGACCGGAATAACCAGTAGCGAGATATCACACTTAGAATTTGGTTCCGCTATGTCAGAACCAATTCAAGGACGTCTTTCGGAAATGTCAGCACCGTTGCCGCTCGAGTACACACTGCCCATTCAGGTTGGAAAGCAGACAACAGCCAACCAGCAGAGGACCGCAGCATTTGCACCACAAGTGACGCTTCCGCAGCTTGAGATGCACGGCAACAAGGACGAACATCCCAAAGCGCTACCCCCTTCAGTAATTCGACCTCAAATAGATCATGGGATTCCTATGGTCAAGTCGAGGCCACTTTCTAGCGATATGGTTAACCAGTCCCTCTCGGGCACGGTTCCCGAAGGGAATATGCTACAAGTGACCTCCGATCAACCAACAGAGGTCCGACTAAATGAAATACCATCATCAACTCGTAGCACCCAGACCATCCGGTCTTTGGAAACCCATCCTCCGTCATCGATTGTTACTGAGATCTTCCCTGAGATCGATGACAAGGGAATACCGAAGCTCGACGAGATTCCCTTGCCACCGCCGCCAATGGCCGAACCGCCAAAGGCGAGGCCGTCCTACCTCGACGTGAAGAACGCCTCGACGTTCAGGATCGATGTCCCCATGCCCTGCTCGCTGTGCTACGGTGAGATCAGCGGTGGCCTTCAGGCGATCAGGTGCCCGTGCGGGAACATCAATCACCTTTCGTGCGGTATCAAGGCCGGAAAATGTCCCGAGTGTGGTTCCGAGTTCAAGGGCCTGGTCGAGAAGGTAAGTCAGGAAGCTATCGTAATGAGCGTGGAGGACAGTCAGAAGACCGCAAAGCGAGAGGTGGAAGTGCATGTCGAGTGGGACGAGAAGGGGGATATGATGAGGGGGCTCTTGAAGCAGCTGCTGAACAAGGAGATAACGGTGGAAGAGTACAAGTTGATATCGAAGGATATAAAGGAGAGCTATTAACGGGTGTCTTTGAATAACCATGGAAAGATGCAATTTCTGGCACCAGGTCTCCTGCCTTTGACAAATTTATAGAGGGATAAAATCCATATATCACAAAAATAATTATTACCGTTCCGAATAATGAACCATCTCTGGCAATGATATTGTATGACCGGGGTAGAAAAATGCAATGTAAAAATTTCGTCCTGTTCCTGACCGTGATCCTGCTTCTCGGTATGAACGCTTCGAGCCTCCTTTCAGACCACGGGTCCAATCGTCAAGGCGTCCTTACCGTAGCGGTTGCGGATTTGGACCCATCCACGGAGCCTCGATCCCCCGCATCCGAAGCGAATGACGATGACGTGGATGGCATTCCGGAATGCTGCAACGGGATTTCCAATGACTGCAAGGATCCAGGAACTCCCCGCGCATCCCATATCGAGCAGGACGGTAGTGGCGGCACATGGTACGACGACCTTTCGGACGACTCGTCCATTGACTCGATGAACAACCTGACCTTCGACGAGGATCGAATAGTGCTTAAAAGGCAGTACCGCCTGGGAGACTGGAAGTACGCCGCCTGGAACCGCAGGGCCCTCCTGAACGTCATCAATCCCTGCCCCAAGGATCTGTTCGGTTATCAGTTGCCCCTGAACCTTTCCTGGCGGTACGGCATGCGGGAGGATTTCGACGACCTGCGGTTCACCCTGTTCAACCATACGGACGGTACCGAGGATAATCTTCCGTACTGGATCGAGGACAGGGAGAATGGGAACTGGGCACGGATCTGGATAAATGTCTCGGATATCAACGGTGGCGGAGAGACCGCCCTTCTCATGTACTTCGGCAATCCCGAGGCATCGGGGGTGAGCAGCGGCGACGATACTTTCCTCTTTTTCGATAACTTTTCCGGCTCCTCGCTGGACCTCGATAAATGGCGGCAGCCAAGCACCAATTCGAAGAACTCCTATTCCGTTACCGGCGGAGCGCTTCTGCTGAAGGTTTGGAACACCTATGCCAACAGCATAGCCTGCAGGCTGAAATCCGATATGAGGCTGGACGGCACGATGATCGAGGCCAGACAGCGGATGCGGAAGGGAGGCGGGAGCAGCGGGAATTCCGATGTTGATTCCTTCGGCTTCACCTTCAGAAAACCTGACAGTTCGTGGAAAAGGCGTTTCGGCAGGTCGAAAAAGGAGAACGCCTGGTTGAAGTACGGCAGCACCGATACGAATCAGGGTACCAAATGGAAACAAGGTGTCTGGGACGGTTCGGATCCCGGATATCACGTACTGGGAATAAGCAAGGACGGCAATGACGTTACCATATACGAGGACCTATCACGCCGGGGTAGCATTCAGGATGCCGGGATCATCTCCGAGAGGTATACTCTCTTCATACTCAATGTGGTCTGGGGTTCTTCCGGAGGCGGCTGGGGAGACCTGTGGACAGACTGGTTCCGCGTCAGGAACCACGTTTCCCCGGAACCACGCATCTTCATTTCGCCCGAGAACGGCACCATCACCTCGGAATCCATAGCTCTTCCCGGCTCCATGTCATGGGATCGGCTGTCCGTCCTGAAGACGGAATATTCCGGTACACACATCAACGTCACGGTACTGGATGCCGAAACGGGTAACGTGATCCCGGGTTACGATAATCTCACCGAGAGGTGCATCGACATCTCCGGTCTGAACGAAATAGGCATATCCAGCATAAAGCTCAGGGGGTGGTTCGATGCTCTAGGGAACCAATCGGCGGTATTGGATTGCTGGGGTGTCGAATGGATGACCGGTAACGCATGGCGCGATACCTTCCTGGGTGATGGAAAACTGTCGGAATGCTGCAACCTGACTGCCGGAAAGGGCGAGATATCCGTCCCGGACTGGTGGAACTACGACTGGAAATACCGCAGGGAGATGACCGTGTTCAGCACAGAGGGAATTAGCGATTTCCAGGTTCTCCTCGATATCGAATCCGGTGAGTTCGATTACGATCTTGCTCAGGAGGGGGGCGAGGACGTTCGCTTCATTGACGGGGACGGCCTGGAACTCTATTACTGGATCGGACACTGGAATAATGCGGGAAGTAGTTCCATTTATGTTAATGTAACGGAGATCGAGAGCGGTTACAATACCATCTGGATGTACTATGGGAACGACGCGGCCGGAGAGGTCAGCGACGGTGAGGCCACCTTCGATTTCTTCGACGATTTCGGGGGCGGGGTGCTGGACGCCGGAAAATGGGTCACCCGCACCCAGGGCTCCACCAGCGTCACTGTCGAGGACGGTTACGTCAGGCTGCACAGCGACGAAGGAAACGGCAACAAACAGCACATCGCCGCCAGAAGGACATTCTCCCCCGGGATAATAATGGATTACCGGTTCAGGCAGGAGAATTCCAGATACCAGGGACAGTGCTCCCTGGCGACGAATCACAATGCCAGCGATTACAGGAGCGTGGAAGGTTGCGCGATATCCCACAGGGTGCGCGGTGGTTACGGCACACAGTCGGCCTTTCAGGTCCAGATAGACGATGCGATGGAAATGCACGGGGATATTCAAAGCGAGAACGTCGATCAATGGTACAACGCCTCCCTCATACTCGATAGTCACAATCAGGCTTTATTGCGTGACGGTGCACTTCTGGACGGCCATAACGGGATTATGCCCGAAGGTGCATATTTCCCGTTCTTTTCCGAGATATCTCCCTGGGACAGCGCATACCGCCTGGACCTGGATATTGTAATCGTTCGGAAATGCTCTCCGGGTGAGATAAATGTATTCCTGGGCTCACGGGAAGGATGCTCCAACAGCACGATAACGAGCGAGCTCATAGAGATACCGGAGGACAAGCACTGGTCCAGACTTTTCTACAACAAGCAGGAAACACAGCATTCGTCGATAAATATCTCCGTACTTCACGGATCCACAGGTGAGACCATAGATAGGATCGCTCCGGGGACGAGAGGGTCCGACAGCCTGTTCCAGCTCGACGCCATACGTTATCCGTCGATTCGTCTGAAGGCCGAGTTCATGGGATCCCTTTCCGAAGGACCGCGTCTTCTGGTCTGGGGTGTCAACTGGACTCCGGTAAAGGCTCCTGAACTTGTCCGTGACATCGAGGATGTACCGGTCGAAGAGGACTGTACGGCTCCCTGCGTGGTCGATCTTGCCGATCATTTCACAGACATCTATTCCCGCGTGATCCGATCCGATTATTCCATAATATCCATATCTGACGACCTGAACCTGAACGTCAGCGTGAACGGCTCATGTCTGGACGTTAACGATCTTGCGGATAACTGGACCGGAAGCGCGACCGTCACGGTGAGATGCGAGAACCTGTACGGGCTCGGAACGGACTCCAATGAGTTCAGTATTGTTATTACAGGTATAAACGATCCTCCATTCTGGACATCGACCCCTCCATCGATCGAGGTCGACGAGGACGGCGTCGGTTCTTCGACCTATTCCCTTCTGGACCATATCGTGGACTGCGACAGCGGGAATTTCTCCTTCTCGGCGGCGGTTCTGGACCTGGATCTCAGTGGATATTCGAAGAATCGGACCCCCGGGGATTTCCTAGATGTGGAAGTGAACGATACGGGTCATGTCCAGCTTGCCGCATGGGGGGAATATTACGGCAGTGGGAACATAACGGCATTTGTCATGGACGATCATGGAAACGCCACGGACAACATTACCATTCCCGTATCTATAAAACCTGTGAACGATCCGCCCTGGACGGTCCTGACCTCTCCGGCCGACAACGTGACCGTCTTCACAAGTTCAGTGACCCTTTCATGGATCGGATTGGACCTTGACGATCCGGTTGAGATTCTGAGCTACGATCTGTATCTCGGAAAGGACGCGGAGGCCTCCCTCCATACCAGCGATCTCCGCGGGACCAATCATACCCTTTTCGACCTGGAGGACGGGGCAATCTACCGCTGGTTCGTCGTTCCTTACGACGGTAAACAACACGGGAACTGTCCAAACGGGACCCGAAGCTTCGTCGTGGATATGGACGTGACACCTCCATTGGTGAAGCTCCGATCACCCGATAACGGCTCCATAATGAACGAAACGGTGCAGAACATAACATGGAAACTGCTCTTTCATTCGGGAGCGGGCGCCAGGTATCACGTATATCTCGGCACATCCCCCGATGACCTTGCGGAGATCGGGCCAACAGAGGATACTTGGTTCAAACTGAGGGACCTAGAGAATGGAGTTACATATTACTGGATGATCGTAGTCACCGTTCCTGAGTTACAGGGACGTATGACCAGCGGGATATTCTCATTCACCATACAGGAGGACTGGGTTCCGGTACACGATGTTCGTATGGACTTCAAGGGGGAATCCGTTGTGCTGGTCAAGGGGGATTCAATAACCGTGAACCTGACGATATGGAACATGGGGAACTTGGCCGAGACCGTCAATCTCTCGGTGGGGGGTGAACTGAAGGACCACGCAACGTTCAGTTTCGACCGTAAGGTAACCCTGGAAGCGGGAGATACCATAGATGTTATCATGATGCTGTTCGCCAACCGCAATCTAAAGGCGAAGACATATCTCCTTACGGTGAGTGGCATATATTCAGGAAAGGAGGTAACGGCCGGACTTGACGTAGTCATCGAGGACGAAGAAACCCAACCTCCGGAACCGGAATCCCTGATGTGGCTGTGGTTCATCATTGCAGTGATACTGTTGGCAGCCATCGTAGGTCTGATGATCTTAATTATAACACGGTCCAGAAAGAAGGAGGAGAAGGAGCGTCCCAAGGAGATGGATGGGATCGTTGAGGCGGAACTGGAATCCACTCCCCCTTCCGGTATCACGAGCATCGATCTCGAGAGGCTGGGAATACCCCCCGGCGGGGATCCGTTTACCCCGGCGAATACAGAGCCGTTCCAGGGTCGGATCTCGACACAGCCCTACCCGGCACAGCCATCGGATCCATCGGTTGTGCCCCTGCAATACACCCTCCCGGATCAGGCACCGGCTATGATCCCGACACCCGTTTCAACTGCTCCGCAGCTTCCCGGCGCATATCAGGCGCCCTACCACATGACCGACCAGACCGCTGAACAACCAAAGGCTCTGCCGCAGGCTTCATCGCTTCCCGCGGTTACCCACGCCCCCCTGCCACCTTCGCCTTCAGGATCCCCTTCAGCACTTCCTTCAGCTCTCGCGACCACGCAGACGCCTTCGTTCTTCGAGCCAGATCCTTCCGGATTCGCCGGACCCGCCCCGGCTCCGGCCCCAGCGGGTGCGGACATACCTCTGGTGATATCCAGGCCCATATCCGAGGGCGGGCAGTCCCAGCCGGAGATTGCCACCGTTCCTTCGGGAGGAGCGGTGGCTCCGACCCATGCTGCTCAGCCATCGGTGGACGGGCATGTTCAAGCACCGCCCGACGATCATGTGTCGAACCTGCCCACCGAAGCCCAACCCCTTCCTTCCATCGTGGACGAACTTTTTCCCGGTCTGGATGAGATCGGGGGACAAACGGCGAGTCAAGGTCAGGGCCAGGGGCAGAAGGCAGCGAATGCTGCTCCCCCGCTCGAACCGCCAGGAGACGCTCCTCCGCCTCCGGCTCATTGACTTAATAATATGAAGGGAACGGTGTGTTAGAATCCCCGTGAGGGGTTTCCTGTCCTTCAAGAGTATTATTTTAGAACACACTACGATGAATGTTACGGTGCTATTCCGGGCTCGCGGGACGATATGGATTTATCGGGGCTCAATGCGGGAACAGTATCTCGGCGGAACAGAACAGAAGAATGAAGAAACCGATCGCGGTGGAGACGAATACCAGAATGGCGCGCTCTCTTCTCTTCACCACACCGAATATGCCTGTAAAGAAGGCTGCGATCCCCGAAACGGCCATCAGGAGCCCGGGAACGGCCAAAAATAGATTGCTGAAGAAGGTATCGCCGCCCCGCTGCCCGAGAACCATGACCAAGAACATGAACAGCCCGTACAGGAGAAAGAAAAGCACGATGAGGCCGAGGGACCACTTTCCGGGAACGCTCTTCGGGAGGACGGTGATGCGGGATTTGGTTTTCTCCATGTGGGATTCATTGGATTGGGGTGTAATATACTTTTCCATGACGTTACCGTTAGGGTATTCAGTAGGTTAATGGTGTTGTTTAAATGGAAAACTGCATTATTGGAGAGCGGGGATTTGGTATCGTATAACGTGGTTACGTGCTCGCGAAGTTCCGAGTGTGGGGGGACTCCTCTTGGGATCGTCTTTCGGTGGGGGAGGAATCTAAACGAGGTGCGAAAGGTTATCGCACCGGAGCCGCGAATCCGCGTGTTATGCGAGGGCGAAGCCCCGAGCATTGGGGGAGGGCGGAGTCCTCCCA
>CAYRFL010000150.1:0-8645 GCA_964423515.1 uncultured archaeon | reverse complement strand
TATCAATGAGAACACAATCACAATTATTAAAACGATCATGAACGAACCGGCCAACACGTTCTTTCCTCGGACCTTCCCCAGCAGTTGTTTAAACTTTTTTACCAGTATAGGTAAGGAAAGGGCTTCCGAAAAACCGGCGAAAACGGCATAGAAGGGTAAAAGGAATATGGGAATTGATAGGAAGCCAAATGAAGGTAAATGGCCCCCTCCCGCATATTCGAAGCACATTGCATAAAAAACTAGAAAAACAATAAAGAGGAACATCGTCAAAAGGGAATGTACCGTGTGCTGCAGGAACCTGTTTTTGATTTTCCATAATGGTATCCAGGAATAATTGATTATCTCCCAAAAATAGAACGGGGTGAATATGATGGAACACCAAATCCCCAGAACCACCCCCACACCAAAAACCGGTTCCGAAGATATGACATAGATAATAGAACCTCCCACAAGGGCTATGAACAGGACTGTCAGGGTGACAAGATACAATAGTTCGAACCCTTTCGGGCCCAGGTCCCTTTTGCAGTGTGGGCATATGGCATAACGTTTATCTATCTCGCTCTTGCATCTCTTGCATTTGATGGTCCTCTCTTTTTCGGTAGTCTGAGAATGTTGTACGCCTGTTTGGAAATGGGGATTATAGTGGTCAAATTCTCGTGAGGTAGGAGGGGAAGGCGAGGAAGGATAAGGAGGCGGTGGGGACGTGTGAGGCGACGAAGGATAAGGGGGGGGATGGGGGGAAGTAGGATCGGGATAGATGTTGCACCTGGAACAATACCATTTTCCATATGCATGAACGTATCTAAGGGAGTTACCGCAATTGGGACAGTGATAATGCGACATTTTATGATTACCTTCCGCAATTTTTCCTATTGGAGATATGGAAATCCCATGGTACTCCCTTTATAATGGTGCGATCCAGTCGATATTCCTACGATCTTCCGTACTGCCAGTACACTTTTCCCGGTCAATTTCTGTTTCCGCATCGCTTCGATCCTCCGCATCGGGTGAATAGAACACGCCGGACGGTACGGGAAGAATCATTGCGACTAACAGTGGTGAAAGATATCTCATGTCAAACAACTCAGGGAAATTGCGTATACGAATACCGCGAGGCGATATTTAAATCCATCGCGCAATTACAACCGGACTATCTGAAATGGTATATGGAAAATGATGATTTTCCGGATAATAATCCGCTCACAGGGGAGGGGGGAGCTCCCAGCGAGGAGGGGGGACGCGCCCGTAAGACAGATAAAAAAGCGGGGAACATTCCCCGGAGGATCAGAACAAAGGCCGAGCCATTTCCCGGGTGATGCGCGTTCGAGGGCATGGGGGCCCAGCGAGAGGGTCCGAAACTGTTGAACGATTGATAGGTAATTATCCTGACATAGCTATACTTGTGGCGGTGGCGCTCCCGTTGCATTCTCGGGAAGCATCTTCTGTTCAGGTTGAGTTGGTGTTCCACCTGCCAGCGGGAGCTGGACAAACGGAGGGATCGGCGTTAGTAAAGCTTCGTGGATCTTTTCCTTCGAGACTTCCGAAACGGGACTAACCGGGGTAATACCATTCGTGGCAGTCATATCCGATCCAATCTGTTCTTGACCGGGGACGGTCGAAACATCAGGAGTAATAGCCAGTTGTGCTGTTGGTAGTTGAGGAACCGAACTCTCCTGCGACTGGAACGTTGCCAAACGGGGCTCGAACGATTGTCCGGGTAGTTCCGGAGGCTGGTATGGTCCGGGAGACATGGGAATCTCGGTCCTGTCCTCTATCTCGGGCTGGAATGAAGTTTTCCTTGGAACGTAGGCTTCTCCCTCGATCACTTCTTCCTTATGTTCATACTGTTCCAGTTCATTGACACGAGAGCGAAGTGTGGAAATGGATATCAGGCTCGTGACGGCCAGGAGAATGACAACCAATAAAAGAATCCCGATGGCAATAAATAGCCATGAATAATCCTCACCCTTTTCGACGACCTTCGTCTCTGTCGAATCTCCGGGTTTCTCACCGTTCTCCTCTTCCTCCGGTTCATCCGTGGTCGTAAGGTTCTCCCGAATCCACAAGGGTACGCTCACGTATTTCATTCCGTCCGGAGACACGAAAACCAACGATATCGTATAGTTGCCGGGCTTAAGCAATTCCGTACGGGTAACCTTAACGACCTCCTTACTCGTCTCCGAAGGAGACAATGTGATGAAGTTATTCAACGAAAGACAGGGTGCGGTATCACCCGAGGTCACGATCGTAAGCGTTACCGGGCTTTCTCCGTCGTTCGTGATCTCGAGATTAAAAGAGGTCTCATTGCCCTGTTCGACAACAATTTTGGTCGCGTCCACCTCGATGGAAATGTTCAAACCGCCTGCCTCGGTTTCCGTATCCCCTGGTATCACTTCGCTCTCCGAGTCGATGCTGAACGACCAGGTCGAGCTCGTTGCCTCTCCTCCCTCCCCGTCATTTGCCCCGATGTACCAGTAATACGTGCTCTTATCGGCGAGTTCATCCAATTCCATATAACTATGCGTGATATCGCTCATGAACAGTGAGGGGGACTTCGTATCTCCAAAATACAGTCCGAACGTTATGTTTCCGATCGGCGTGTCTACGTCTCCCGTTTCCCACATCAACGAAATATTCGTATCGTTGTAGACCGCCCCATCCCCCGGAGATAGCAATTTGATCGTCGGATCGTCGTTCACTTCGTTAACGGTAAGCTCCAAGGTCACTGTCGTTTTCAGAGCGGGATTGTCGGTCTCCCTGGCAGTGATCGTGATAATCGCAGAGCCGAAAAAATCCTTCTCCGGGACAAGGGTCAGATACCCTTCCTCCGACATCTGAACGGTAACGTTCCGCAAGTTGCATTCCGCAGAAAGGGTTAACGGATCGTTTTCCGCATCCAGTAGATGATCCAAGTAGGAAAAATCGGACGTATACGTTCCGTCTTCATTCAAGTCGATGGCAGACGGTTTCGATGACCATATCGGAGCATCATCGACCCCCTGGACGATCACCGAGAACATATCGGAGGAAGCGGTCTGGTCGAATGCATTCGAGCATTTCACGATCATATCAACCTTGCCGGTCCAATTTTCTCTCAAGTATGTTACGTCGAGTCGGGACTCGTTTTCCACGATATGGACATCCACCGTATTGGAGATATATTCTATCTCGTAGGTCAGGGAATCACTCCTTCCCTGACGGAAATAATTCGAGAGATTGACGATATTCTCTCGGGGTGTATCTTCAATGACGTTGATCGTACTCGGTATTCCACCCAAATATACCGGGGGTATCGCTTCTTTTGACCAGCTCACGTTCCAGGATTCGAGACAGGGAGTCTCGAAACCGTCACCGTTGAAATGACATCTCAATTGTATGGAATTCAAGGAAACGGACGAGATGTCGATATTCTTGGTCTTCATCTCCTCGTAACCGTCCAAACATAATCCAGTGTTTGCATTGATCAGCGATACCGATATTTCCGTAATCCCTGGCTCCGAGGCATTGATGACGAGCCGATCCCATGAACCGCCTTCGGGTAACGAAATCTCAGGAGATGTGTATGTACCTTGCCGTGAGTAGGTGGCCGTTCGAAATTCCCATGTGTCTTCCAGAAATACGTTGTTCGAGGCACCAGCATAAAAGATGGTCCGGTTGCCCGATGGATCGTAAGCGAAACGACTACCGGCCCGAACGCTGGGAGAAGTACCAACATACTGTACTTCATGCCAGGTATTGGTGGAGGAATCGAATACCCAGGTGTCATTCAAAGAGACTCCGACACCCTGGACCTTTGTAGCCCCTCCAAACAATGTTGCCATTCCCAATCTCTCGTCGTACGCCATCGTATGTAGATCTCGATTACACGGTCCGGAGGTCGATAACAGCGTCCATTGGTTTGTTCCAACATCGTAACTCCAGGTATCTCCCATGTGATGATGATCTGCGTCAAGACCTCCGAACAGGATCATTTTGCCGAGATTCCAATCGAATACCATCTGTGGCCCCGTTCTCGCAGAGGGTCCGTTTGCATTGGCGTCCGACCATGTGTTTGTTGCCGGATCAAATATCCATGTATCTCCCTGTTCGTCTCCATCATGATTGCCACCGAAAAGTACGATCTTTCTGTTAATGGAATCATATGCCAGGCAATGAATGGAGCGACCTGATGGCTTCCCATTCGTCGTTACCTCGGTCCACGTGTTTGTTAGTCCGTCAAATTCCCATGTGTCGTCCTTGAACTCTGTACTCATTCCTCCGAAAAGGAAGGTCTTATCCGTGTGATTGTCATATGCACTCATCGCGTGGCTTCTCACTGGCGGAAGGTTTCCTTGAACCTCGGTCCATGTGTTCGTATTGCAATCGAATACCCATGAATCGTCCCTCTTTCTATGACCGTCCTCCTGGTAATGGCCACCCTGCAATACGATCTTTTCATTCGTCCAATCGCATGAAAAAGCATGACAGTATCTCTTGGGTGGGGCCGGATTTGTCACGATCATCTCCCAATCGCCGAGATAAGGCGGACCGGAGACAGCCCCCAGTTCGATGTGGTTTTCCGTGATTTCCGTATCAACAAGGTCGCCACCATCAAAATCCTCGCCACCATCCTGTAGCCACCATCCACCAGCCCCATCCTGATATGTCTGGGGACCCGAACGATTGCCATTGAACTTGTCCCGATCCACGTGAGTAATTCCTACTCTATCAATTGAATGGACTGCCAGCGACGGCACGGAGAAGAGCATAACTATAGCTAATACCACAAAATATCTCATGTGAGCAACTCCAGGAATTATGTATTCGAAACCGACGAGGCGATATTTAAACCCATCGTGTAATTACAACTGGACTATCCGAAAAGGCATATGGAAAATGATTGTTTTCCGCAAAATAATCCGTTCACAGGGGGGAGAGAGTTCCCAGCGATGAGGGGGGACGCGCCCGCAGGACTGATAAAAAAGCGGGGGACATTCTCCGGAGGATCAGAACAATGGCCGGGGCATTCCTCGGGCTTGGCGCGTCAGGGGGGATGGGGGCCCGACGACAGGATCCTACACCGTGTAGCAATTTAAAAGTTATTTTTCATGCATAGCCATACTTGTTGTGACGGTGGCGCTCCCGTCGCGTTCCCAGGCAGCCTCTTCTGTTCCGTCTGAGTCGGGGCTTCTCCACCCGGTGGTAGTTGTACCAGCGGAGGAATGGGTGTTTGCAGGAGCTCATGGACCTGCGGAGCCTCAGCAGAATCCCGATACTGGTCCACAACAGAGGAGGAACGTTACTGGTTTTTTATTATTTTTTGGAACTTTTTAATTGCAGGAATATACCAGTCATCAGGTCTGGATTCATTTGAAAACTTCTTGTATTCTCGAAATAGAAATTCAATAAATATGATATGATGATTCTCCTTATTCTTGTGTTCGGATGTATCTCTGACAATTCTGCTCAGACCAGTTAGGAATAAACCGAAAGACGAAAAATAAACCTGATCGTTGGATAATAAATATTTAACTATAGGATTATCGGGATAATCGCTTCCAATAAACCCCCTTTTAAAAACGGTCAGATCATTGAATTTAAAACCATACTTCTCCTGTTGGAAAAAATAATTGACTGGTCTGTACGGTAATGAGAAACCATTATCATAGATAGTAAAATCTGTTTTGCTGATTAACGAGGACGAGAAAAAGATAAGTTCGGAAATCAACAATGCAGATGTAATTATATAGGTTCCCCGATATACCATGTTCGGGAAATATTTATGGAACAGTATATAATAAAATAATGATGAAGCAAGAAATAGGATATACATTTCAAATTCGGATGTCAGGTACTTTTTAGAAAGGTGTATTTTGGATGAATGAATTGACTTGCCAAATTCAATTTTTGCGATTCTCCGGATAATTGGAACTCTTTTAAATACAGATAAAGAACGCCAGATAAAGAAGAAGAAAATTCCCATCATCAAGAGCGGTATCGAGATATTAAAAAACAATTCACCAACCGGTATTTTGGAATCGGATAAAAGAGAATCCTTGAAAACACCCAATGTACATATGGATATGAGACCCAACAAAGTGAAAATCAATGCACATATAATGAATATAAATGGAAATCGAATTCTCTTCGTTGACATAAAATCCCTCAAGGTTAATGTGGTCAGTTAGTGTAATTAAGTTTTACTTCTGTCATTGATGAAATTGGAAGGATTGATTTTTTCACCTTCAATTTGGGCTGTTCCCGCCGTTTATTTTCGAGACAAGGCCGAGTTTTGCCCTTTTCCCGCAATTCACTGCCGTACACCATTATCTCCGTAGCGATCACTTAGGAACCTTTCATCTTTCAATATCGCCTTCTACACTATCACTAAGGGATATCCATCGACCTCCTGGTAGATGAAATTTTCGTCCACGTGCCGGACGAGAAATGATTATTTTCCGGGGAATAATGCTAATGGGGAAAAGTTACTGAATTAAGTACCTTCGGCCCAGATCCGTGACGGAATAAATAATCCAGTTCCCCTGTTTGGTACAGTCGATCAATCCGTTCTTCTTCAATATCGACAGGTGATAGGACAACTTAGAATCGGAGATGTCAATGATCTCCTTGATCAGGCAAACGCAGAGGGACTGCACATTCAGAATATCCAGTATCTTCAACCTGATCGGATCGGAAAGGGCGGAATATATCTTGACATTCCCCATTATTCTGGAATCGTCCGCCAATTGTTCAGTCACCCCCTCCAATCCACCTTTGTCTTTCAGTTCCGCCCGTATGCACGTGGGTATTTCCATGTTCCCAACCATTTCAATTTGTTTTGAAATAACAAGATATAAATACGCGTAATCGCATAGAGTATTTCAAATCTCCTTGAAATACTGTGGGAGTATGTGAGTAATGAGTAATATAATTTACGATGCATTTACGGCAGGTGCCGATAATTTAATTGAATACCTACTTGAACACGTCCTTACCTGTCTCGTGGTAGCGTTCTTCATCGCCGGTGCGATTGCCGCATTTCTTAAAAAGGACGCGATACTGAAATATTTCGGCCCTACCGTGGCTAAATGGAAATCTTATTCCATTGCCGCCGTATCGGGTATCATCCTGGCGGTGTGTAGTTGTACTATATTACCCATATTCGCGGGAATCTACAAGAAAGGCAGCGGGATAGGTCCGGCCACTGCTTTTCTCTATTCCGGCCCGGCCATCAATATCCTTGCCATTGTATACACCGCAAACGTACTGGGCTATGACATCGGACTCGCGCGGGCGATAGCCGCCATATTCCTCTCGGTTGTAGTAGGCCTTTTTATGGCACTCATCTTCAGGAAGCATGATCGGGAACTTCAAAAAAGTCAAAAAACTCCCATGCTAATGATGAAAACGGACGAGGGAGCGGCTCGGCCAAAATGGGTTGTACCCATGTTCTTCGTCGTTCTGATAGCGATACTATTAATCGGCGCCAATGGTCAATTGCCGGTGGTACCGAAGCTCATCATGGTGTATATCCTGACAATAGCATTGAGCTTGGTATTGATATATTATTTCAAACGTTCCGAGATCACCGAGTGGGGAAGTGAAACGTGGGATTTAACCAAGAAGATATTTCCAATCCTGCTGGCGGGAACATTCGTCGTCGGTGTGATAGCTCATTTCCTACCTCCAGAGACCTTCAAGACGATACTTGGAGGCGAATCTCTCTCATCAAGCTTCTTCGGGGCCATCATCGGAGCCATCCTCTATATGCCCACCCTTCTGGAAGTCCCTATTATCGGGACGACATTTGGTTATACCGATGGGATCATGGGCTCGGGACCGGCACTTTCCCTGCTGTTGGCCGGACCTGCGGTGAGTCTACCAAATATGATCGTTCTCGGAAGAATCATGGGCTTGAAAAAGACAGCGGTCTACGTCCTGTTAGTGGTCATACTATCCACTATTGCGGGATTCGTATATGGGAACATCCTTTCATAATTGAGTTTGAACGAGGTGAAGTACATGAAAAAGATAATAGTCCTGGGTACTGGCTGTGCGAAGTGCAGGAAACTGGCAAAGGTAGTGGAGAAAGCGCTAAAGGAAACGGGTTCCAATGCTACAGTCGAAAAGGTCGAGAGCCTGGATAAGATAATGGAATACGGTGTCATGATGACACCGGCTCTGGTCGTGGACGGTGAGGTAAAGGTCGTGGGCAAGGTGCCGAACGTGAATGCCATCAAGAAGATTCTCGGTTAGATATGGATTCGGACAGGAGGAAGATGGCAGTGTCAAAGAGAAGCAAGAAAAAGAGGGGCAGGAAAAAACAACTTAAGTTGAAGGCTGGACCTCCTGCAAGCATCGATTTCGATGACGATGAGTGGTCGGAATGCCCCGAATGCGGTGTGAGGTTGAAATCCAGAAACCTTGCTACTCACGGAAAGAAAGTGCATCAGAAAGAACTAGAAATTGAGTTCAAAGAGGACTACAGAAAACCAGGGAAAAGAAAAACGAAGAATAATGGCAGTCGAATAAAAGGATTCACTTCCAGATGGCATCCGAGATATATCATATTCGTAACCGTAATCTGTTCAATAATAATTATCGGGGGTTACTATCTATATTTCGACGTTTATTATGACAAGGACACTCCCACTTCGACCTCCAAC
>CAYRFL010000149.1:5463-8712 GCA_964423515.1 uncultured archaeon | reverse complement strand
GGTGTACCTAACGGCACACCTGATCCTTCGATTTCTGGCGGAAATCTACAGGCTCCAGTCCCATCGTGCTATATATACCCATTTCTCGTCTTAGAGATGGCGCAGGTGTGAAACTCTGCTGAGTCGTCAATTTCCTGCGGAATTTGGCTCCCGCGGCCACTCATCCCGAAGGGATAATCGGGGGGGTGGGCGGCTCCGCATTTTCGGAGAAAATGTGGTTGTTCATCTCACCGTCTTCCTGGCCGTGTTCGTCCCTCCCCTGTAATCGCCACCTTCGATAGTCTTTCAAATAGATGATCACGACGATCGTGATGATGATCATGGAGCCCAGTACGGAGAGCAGAAGAATGGTATTGCCCGATAGGAATGCTGTATCTTCCTGGTCCCCGTTCCGGACGGGATCGGAGCCCAGCCGGACCGCCTCGATGCTATCGGATGGGCCGTCCGAAGTGTCTCCCCCGATGACGTAGGCCCCGGACACGCTGGCGATCACCACCCGAGACGCCCTGGGGTACGTCAGGCGAAGACCGGAATCCCCTATTGCCCCGGTCGTCGGATCGAAGACGGTGATACGATCGGTTGGCCCTTGCGAATCCTCTCCGCCGATGATATATATCTTCCCGTCGAATTGGACCGCTCCGGTCTTGTACAGGGGCTCGGGCAGATGTGCGGGCAGTATCTCCCCATCACCGCCGGGAACGTATCTGACCACCGTATCCAGTATGCCCCCTCCGTTCGTCCTACCTCCGAAAATATACGCGGCTCCGCCGTGCCATACGGCGGTGCTGCCCGAAACGTTGTGGGGGAGCACGTCCCGGTATATCTTCATGGAAAGGGCGTCGGGATCGAAGCGTATCACGCTGCTCTTTCCAGGGGCGGACGAGCACATGCACGCTCCCGCGAGGTAGAAATAGCTACCGTCGAAGGCTGCTGAGGCTCCCTCGATGCCGTACGGAAAAAAATCCCTGTGATGTTCCAAGCTGCCGTCTGCCGAAAAAACTGTAAGGTTCATGTTCTGGACGTCCACGCACCCTGGCTTCTGATCGATATGAATTGGCTTTCCGCCCACGATGAATGCCTTTTTTCCGTTGGTGAACACGGTGGGATTGTCTATGGGATGTGGTAGAGTTGTATCGAGTTCCGTCACGGAGCCGGAGTCGTGATCGAACACGGATATGGAATCGGAGATATTGTCGGAACGTAATCCCCCGAATACGTATATCTGTCCGTCCAGTTCGGCCGCTCCCGTCCGTGTGACAGACCAGGGAAGGGTGACGAATCGGTCCTGGCCGGCATCGGTGCCTCCGGGCAGGGTACATAGGGGTATAAGGACCAGTATGATAACCGGGAGAACGGTACGGAAGATATTGATCGGATGTGATTCGGGAGACATCTGGGATACGAGAAACAGTAGCAGGTATATATTGTTAATCGTGGGGTCATATTGTAATTATGATTGTCTCAGCGTTTCTACCGGCGCCACTCCTGATGCGGAATATGCGGGAATCGCGGAAAAGGCAAGTGAGAGAGCGAATATGAATGCAGGAATAACAACTGCACCCCAGAGCGGAAAGACAAAGGACGATGATGCTCCCATTCCGAAGGACACGTACGCTGCCGTCACCCCCGCGGCCGAACCTATGATGATTCCCGGGAGGCATATGAAGGCGGTCTCGAGGAGGAATGCCCCCATTATCCCTCCGCTCCCGACCCCCAGCGATCTCAGTATCCCTATCTCCCGCCTCCTCTCCCTTGTCGAGCGATAGATCATCACCGCCACCCCTGCGGTCCCGCTCAGTAGGCCCAGCACCAGGAAGACGCGGAATATCCCCATGTAGGACGCCTCGAATTCCAGGTTCTCCCGGGCAAGTTCCCCGGTGGGCACCGCGTCCACCCCGTATTCGGCCAGCTCCCGTTCGATCTCCAGGGCCTTCTCCCCGGGATCTCCGTCCGTACTGAACAGGTAATAGGTGTACTTGGCGCTCTGGGGGTAGACCCGCAGGATATTTTCGCTGCTCATGACGAACATGCCCGCATAGATGGAGCTGTCCATGATGCTCACGACCTTCAGCTCGTACTGGCCTCCGTCGTCCCCGCGGACGGAGTAAACGTCTCCCAGCGATCCGGAATACACCCAGACCAGAGTGTTGTAGTCCACCGTTACGGGGATATACGGAGATGCGGTATCGTTGATGCTCTGCCAGATCTCACGATCGGTCTTTCCACCATGGATGCTGTCCCGGAAAGTAACTGTGTTCTTATCTCTGAACTCCCCGGGAACCCCAATTATCTGCGGCGGGAACCTGGCGTTCATGTTGGAACAGCTCCCGCCCTCGTTACCAACGGACCTGATGCCCAGAGAAGCGGTATCCGAAAGGAATCCGTGGCCGTCCGAGCCCATATCAGACGTATATGGCACGGTGAGAACCGCCCGGACGTCGTATCCGCCGGTCATCCCGTCCATGTTTTCCTCCATCCCTTGCCTTTCGCTGCTCTCGGCCGCATATAGGGCCACGATGGCGAACACCGCAAGGCTCATGGTGGCTGTCATCAATGCAGTTCTTCCCGTTCTTCTCCTTACGCCCGAAAGGGCGATCCTCGCAACGTATCCTCCGAACCTCGCTGTGAGTGTCGAGTGTCGTATACCCATAAAGAGCAGTACCAGGGAAGTTATCAGCAACAACAGGCCCATGGTGATGAAGACGGAGGTCCCGGTGCCGTCGGGGGAATGGCCGTACGAGATGCCGCGTTCGATGGTTATCACCAGAGAGAGTAATAGTAGAAAGCTCGAAAGGAGGAAACGCCGCGATCGCTGCCGGTACAGGAAGATTCCGCTGCCGGTCAACATCAGGAAGTAGGCGATCATGACGAGAACGGCACTGGATGGTAACGTCATGAATCCATTGACGATAAGGATGGTCAATCCCACGACCGGAAGCAGGCCCCAGGGTTTCCCGGTATTTCCCGTAGTGGAGGCGGACCCACCGCCATGGACCGTGAGCGCTTCCGACACGTTCATCCTTGCGATCCTCAGAGAGGGAATCGCAACGGACAGCAAGCAAATGAGGATGCTTGCTGCGGCGGAGATGAGAAGCGTATCCCACCCGAAATGAAAGGGTACGGAATTCGACTCCACCGAACCCGCCCAGACAGTGTTGAGCGCATGGATGATGCCCCATCCCACAGCGAGACCGCCGGAAATACCGATGATCACGATAACGAGGGTATATACTGCATTCTCCGAAAGGA
>CAYRFL010000149.1:0-5363 GCA_964423515.1 uncultured archaeon | reverse complement strand
GAATCGCCCTGGTGATTGCCCCACAGTTCCCTTGCGAGGTCCAGGGATACATAGGCCTTGGGTATGCCGCCGTATTCCGCCCAGTATTCCTCGTCGATGGACCCGACGCCGGAGAGGTCTATATCGAATGGAGGGGACCACTGGGAGCACGTATCGATATCTGCGAGACCCGGCAGTTCCGGCATCAACCAGCTTTCGGCAGCCTTGCCCTCTATATCGATCATTGCCCGGACAGAAAGAGCGATGTTCCCGTCCTTTCTGTTGTATTGCTCATCATATATGGTGTAATTGAGCTCCACCGTCTGTCCAATGTCGACGTTCAGGTAAGATGCGGTCCAGTTGTTGAGGATAATACCGTCGTTCCCGGGATCATCAGGCAGTATCTCTTTTCCACGATATCGGAAAGAACCGAAATTCCGGTCCCTCGTCACGTTCACACCGGTCACGGTGGAATAGCTCAGGCTCCGGTCATCGGAGGATACTGAGTTCACGAAGTAGGTGAAAAGGGCGGATGGATCTCCTACGCCATCTATTTCTGCCAACTTCTCCTCGTCGAAGATGATGTCGCGGTGTGTAAGAACGACGTATTCACTCTCTCGGTGCACCTGAAAACCCGCTTCCCGATATCCCATTCTTTCGGATAGAAGGGCTTCCGCCCTGTTGGCGATGTCCTCCGATCTCCGGATTCCGTCGAACCTGCCGCCCGGGCCGGACAGAAGAAGCGTGTTGACCATGCCTGGTGTATCGAGAACATCCTCAAGATAATCTCTCGATACAAAGAGGTTCCTGACGGCGGTGGTTCGGGAGCGCAGGTTCAGCGTGCCGAGCCCCTTCATCTCGTATATGTCCGTCGCGGTCGCATTGAACCGGACTAGCGTATCGGTCGAGGTGAGGTAGAAAGCATCGTTATTCATCGGAGCTCTGATGCTGATGGTCAGCTCTTCGTTGCCGGTAAATCCCAGTCCCTCTGCGAGAAGTGAATTGACTGCGCACGTTTCGGGATGGAGGTTTGGTATCCTCTCGCCGTCGGAAAAGAAAGAACCTAGTTCGAAGAGATCGTTGTCTATACCGTAGATCTGAACAGAGCCCTCGGTGGCCCCTGTGCCGGTAGCGACCGAGCCCTCCAGAAGGATGACGGAGGCCGACCCGTCTATTATATTCTCCTGTAATAGCGCCGCCGACGTATCGGCAAACAGGGTCGCCGGAACGAGGCTTCGGGACGTGCAGATGACGTCAACCTCCCCGAGGGCCTCCACCGACTGCTGCCGGACCATCATATCGAGGCTGTCACCGGTCACGAGGGCTCCCGTGATGGCTGCCGTTCCCACGATGCCGCCGATGCAAAGGGTGGCCGCCTCCAAGGGCCTGCGCCGGACATTCCTGAGTCCGAGCTTTGCCATGTGCGGATATTTCCATCGAAGGGCCAGTACCAGAAGTATGAACAGAAGAATGACGGCGGCCGAAGTGATGTCAAATACGCTCAGTCCCCACATGGTCCGGGCTCCGGGATGGAGATGTTGTTGACCGCATTTATAGTTTACCGGGGATGATGACCGGTCGGAAGCGAGGGAGCAGTATGTTTGACAGCGAAAAACGGCGATTTCCCTTGATAGGTTTTTATACACACACATCCATCATTCAGAGATCTCCCTGTACTCCGAAACCACGAGAGGAGCGATCTGATAATCATGCCGACGAATGGTAATCTACGTATTATTAGTGTCTTTCCGGTTCTTGTTGCTATATTCCTGGTGTCGATACCATTCGCATCGGTCACAGCAGACTGGCCGAGGTTCGGCAAGGATGCCAGCGGTCGAGCATACCTGGGGGAAGATTGGACTCCTGTGGGCGATCCGGTCTGGAAGTTCGATACGGGATCGAGGATAAAGTCGTCCCCCGCCGTTGTCGATGGTAGAGTTTATTTCGGTGACATGGACGGTGTTTTTCACTGCATCGAGGCGTTCGACGGTTCCGAGGTATGGAACGTCACTCTCGCCGGTGCCATTGAGTCATCGGGGATGGTATCAGCCGGGAGGATATTCGTCGGGTGCAACGATGGCAATCTTTACTGCATAGCGGTAGAGACAGGCAATATCACGTGGAAGTTCGAGACCGGCGGTCCCGTGAAATCCTCGCCGCTGGTGTACAACGGAAAGGTACTGTTCGGGTCTTATGACAACCGTGTATATGCTGTGTCCACATCAGGCGAACACATCTGGAATTTCACAACGAACGGATACGTTCACACCTCTCTTGCAGTCTACAATGGTATTGCGTATGCTGGAAGTTGCGATGGGAACCTCTATTTCCTCGACAACGCCACGGGAGAGCGGATATGGAACTTCACCGCCGAGTACATCCCATCCTCACCGGCGGTGATTGACGGCGCCGTTTATGTTGGCAGCTTCGATTCGAACCTTTACTGCCTTTACGAAGAGAACAGAACAATAGGTTGGAATTACAGCACCGAACAGGGAATCTTTTCGTCCCCTGCCCTGAGGGGACGCTCGGTATATGTGGGTTCCGGGAATCATCTGTTCTGTATCAATCGATTCTCAGGGATGTTGGACTACCGTATTAAAACAGGCGGAGAGGTCAGAAGCTCACCTGCTATAGTGGGTGACCATGTAGTATTCGGTTCAAGGGATGGAAATATATACTGTCTAACATCTTGGAACGGCAGCCTTGAATGGAAGTTCGAGACCGGAGGGCCGGTGGAAAGCTCACCGGCCCTCTTTGCCTCGAACGTTTACATCGGTTCGGACGACGGATACATGTACTGCCTGGGAGTGGCCAGCGATACCCGGCCGCCAAGGATAACGATGACGGATTGTATCAGATCGTCCAATTCATGGATGCCTCCGGTGCTTCTCAGGGGCGACGTGGACGACGAACGTTATCTCGTTGGAGTATGGGTAAGTTTCGACAACATCTCATGGGAGTCCGCCCCGGTGACCTCGTATGGGCCAGGTAATTCCGGGCAGGGGAATGCCAGGTATTACTGGAGCTATGGCCTCAGTATGAAGCAGGTGAACGACACCACGAAGACAGTCTACATCAAGGCTTCCGACGGCTACAACGACGTTTACATGAACGTGACGCTCCCGGAGGAGAACACTGTCGGGAAAGCTGAGTGGACCCAATCCCGGGTCACGGCGCTCGTCGCGGCAATAGCCCTGACGGTCATTGGCCTGTTGCTGCTGGTATGCGGCAAGATACGCAGCAAACGATAACGACATTATGGTGTTGCAGTGACCGATCTCGTCTATTATGCCTCCTACGGTTCGAACCTGTGTTACGAGCGTTTCATGTGCTACATCCAGGGCGGTACTCCAGAGGGTGGTAACAGGCGTTGCCCGGGCTGCACCGACAGAACGCCCCCCCGGGACTCCCGACCAGTCACGATACCCCACGAACTGTATTTTTCGAAGAACAGCAGCGTCTGGCAGGGGATGGGCGTTGCCTTTGTGAAAGCAAAAAGGGACGAAGTAGCCCAATCCCTGGGCCGTATGTATCTGATAACGCGTGAGCAGTTCATAGAGGTGGTGCGCCAGGAGAACGGCAGGCAGCCTGACGATGCGTCCTTAACGGTCGATCTCGAAAGAACGAGAGCAGAGGGCAGAACGATGATACGGGGAGGCTGGTACGGCCGTGTACTGTACCTTGGAGAGGAAGAAGGGTATCAAGTGTTCACATTCACGGGACGGTGGAAGGATGAGGATATCGTTACCAGCAGACCCTCGAAAGAGTATCGGGAGATCATTGCGAAGGGGTTGAGGGAGACGTATCCGGGGATGGGGGATGCGGTGATAAGGGAATATCTGGAGAGGGCCGGAGGGATGGGGTAGGAGGCGATGGGGGGTGATGGTCCGGGAGCAGTCGGTGGTGGAGGAGATGGTCTTCTTCTCGCTGGGGAGGATGAACGGGGGAGGGAAATCGAGCTTTTTATCACTGGCAATATCCAGTGATACGGCATCCTATCGCTCATCTTCGACATAAACGTTATGTATAATGTTTTGCATCACTTTATTCATTCTACTCGACCGGGCATTGTTTCGGAACTTGTACTTGATCAACCCCTTATCCTTTCCAGGGGAGCCGGTTCGATATCATTAAAGGGATTCGATGGAGTTATAGATATGGGACTGAAAAAGGAAATCATTCTACACGAACGTAGAACTTTAGAGGAGTACGAGATCATTCTCGAAGACATACGGAGCCTGATCGAAAAGGCGCAGTACCAAGCATACAGAGCCATTGACAATCTTCGAGTGCAGGCATACTGGCAAGTAGGGGAACGGATCGTAAGGAGTGAGCTGGAGCACAGGGAAAGAGCGGACTATGGCAAGAGATTGATCGAAAGACTGGCTTTGGACCTTGTTTTTCACAGGAGAGACCTTTACAGAATGGTGCAATTCTACAGAACATACCCGATTGTGACATCACTGCTGTCACAATTGAGCTGGACACACTACACCATACTGATTAAAATCGATGATGAAAACAAGCGAAGATTCTACGAGCTTCAAACTGCAAGGAATGGCTGGAGCACTAGGGAATTGGATCGGCAGATCGGAGGGGAAACTTACGAGAAGACCATCAAGGAAGGTAAATTGGTAATACCGGTCCCTCAACTGCTGAAACCCATCGAACCGGAGGAAGCATTCAAGGACACATACAGCTTTGAATTCCTGATGATGGGAGGGGATTACAAGGAAGCAGAACTGGAAGATGCCCTAATATCCCATGTGGAAAAAACGCTGCTGGAGTTCGGGGTGGATTTCTCACTGGCTGGCAGACAGAAACCAGTCGTCATTGACGGTGAATACCATTCGGTGGACCTTGAGTTCTATCACAGGGGTATCCCCTGCATCGTCCTTGTTGACCTGAAGATAGGGAAGTTCAGGGCCGAATACGTTGGGCAGATGAACAAATATCTCAATTTCTACCGTGAGAACAGGAGATACAAATGGGAAAAGGACCCGGTGGGCCTCATAATCTGCGAGCACAAGGGCAGGGAAGAGGTAAGATATGCACTGGGAGGGCTCAAAAGGAAAATATTCGTCGCGGAGTACAAGGTGAGACTGCCTTCCGAGAAACAGATCAAGGAGAGATTGAAGATATTTAAATCCGGTAAAGAACAGGTGATAGAATGAGGTCCGGAAACTATACTTGAATACTCGTACTGCTATCCTCTTCCCTTGCGGAAGTATTCGTCGAGAACGCGGGTGTGCCGGACGGGAGGGAAGGGGTGATATGGATGATGTCGCGGAGTGTAAGAAGGAGGTATTGGGAGGGATGGAGTGGACTGGAGGTAGTTGGGGGAGGAGTGGCGTGGTAGAAAAGTAAAAAATGAAAAAGAT
>CAYRFL010000148.1:0-8823 GCA_964423515.1 uncultured archaeon | reverse complement strand
CCTTTATTTCCTTGCCGTCTATGAGGGTCTTTCCGGATGAGGGCCTGAGAAGACCGACCATCATCTTGATAGAGGTGGTCTTACCGGCGCCGTTTGGGCCTAAAAAGCCAAATACCTCGCCCTTCTTGACACTAATGGAGAGGCCGTCCACGGCCCGAAAGCCTCCCTCGAACTCCTTCACGAGGTCCCTGGTCTCTATGACGTATTCCTTTCCCATTATCGTTGACCCCCATTTTGTAGCAATGCTGCGCTGCAGAGAGCCAACGTGCGGATATTTATTCTATGTTTCGATTTTTTTCAAGGGAATGGGTGCGTTATATAAGCTCTATCAAAGCCCGATCAGCCTGACCGTCCCCCTTTCTTCGAGATCCGAGAAATCTATCCTGAGCCTTCGTTGGAACTCCCGGTTGGAATGCCTGACGCAAAGGATGATCCTTCGCCTGATGGCGATCACGCGGCCCCTGCCGAACCCGGGGCAGCCGGCATGCACGTGAAGGCGGTGGGCCCCTCCTTCCACCTTCCTGAGGGTGAAGGGAAAAGTCCGGCAGGCGTTGGGCCGCGACGGATAATTATCGCAGTATGCCCCGCAAGCTTCCTCCCGTAGATGGGGACAGCGCTCCATACCTTCCGTCCACTCCGAAAGGCCGATGAAATCGAGCCACCTGTCGTCGAAAACCTTTCGGCAGCATTTTCCACAGCGTATGCACCTCCACCTGTCCCCGGGCTCCACCGGACGGAATTCCGTTGTGGCGGGAGAGTTGAGTTCCGGAGCGGTCGTCGATGTATCTTCTTTCGGAATGGAGATCAACCTATGACCATACTTGCCGACGGTCCCCTCATTACCCATTCCTCATTCCCCCTTCCTCCTTTCCCATTCGTCGACCATGGCATTCGCGCACTTATCGCCGATCTGCTGTATCCGGTACTCCCGCAGCCAGATGTCGGTCACGATGATGCTCCTCGTGCCCACCTGCGTGCCCCTGACCGTGAGGACGTTTTCCTCCTTGACGTTTTTCACGTCCTCCCAGGCGAGGTTCTTGAATGTCTTGCGTTTCTCCGATATGCCCTTCGACCATTTCACGAACAGGCCGTCCCGGGAGGTCCCTACTGCAACAGGAATGGTCTTCGCTGACCAACGCAAGGTATGGATCATGACCCCAAAGACGGGGATGATAACTGCGGAAACGATGAAGAAAATGTAATAGTCATCCTCACCAAGGATCAGCATGATCACAGCTGCGACGAGAGGGGCGAGGGTGAGCAGAGACAGGATGATGATCACTGGAAGCATCTGTAACCTCGCTTTTCTCAGATATGCGTTCTCGACCCAGGTCACGCCGGATTCGTCAATGGTTTTCTTGTCGCGTCCGATTATCTTTTTCCAGTAGGCCGCAAGGCCCTCGGTCAACCATTCGCGGTCCTCTCCCGGTACCATCAGTCGAACGCTCTCCCCGTCACGCAATTTGGTGACCATGTGTACGGGCCCGGTTATCGCCTCGATATCCCGATAGGGAATGAAAGCCCGTACCTGTGGACGTTTTTTCCTCTTCTTCTCCATATGTATGCCAAGGGGAGAAAGACCGATGCGATCCACCGGCGAAGATGCCAATAGAATGAGTATGAGGGAGATTACGGTCGATACTATGACCACCATGACCACCATGGAAAGCCATTCGCCCGTCAACCACCACAATACCGCTCCACCTGCCACGAATAGCAACACGAATATTCCTGAGATGATTTTTGCCCTTCTCCTGTTGGAAACTCCCGGTTTTCTCCATTCTATCTCCCCCTCCGGAATGCTCGGAGGCGAGGCGGTCGGAAGCTTTCGCGGTCCGGCACAGAGCTTCCTTCGAGGTCTTTGGATGAGCCCCGCCTTTCCTTCCTCGCTGCCCATCACTTCTTGTTCCCTATCGCGCTCGTGTTCCCTCTTCCATCTCCTGAACCTTTTCCGGATGTTCTTCACGATCTCGGGATCCACCATACCCAGGTACTTCCTCGTCTCGTTTTGATAGATCATCCAGGCTCCCCCTCCTCCCGCATGTACCATGATACTGTCGATATCCTTCCATCTTTCCCGCCCCAACGAATCCCCTGCCGGTTCCTTGAGGTATTCCACTGTAAAGCCCTCGGGTCCCACCCCCACCTTTACGGGTGCGGTGTTCTTGAAGGCGAAGTACAAGGCAAGCGCAATGAGGATGGTCATGCCGAGCAGGGGCAGGATCAACAGGGAAAGGCCAACGAGAGTGAACTGAACGCTTTTGTAGGATAGGAACCCGAATAGACCTGTCAGGAACGATATCACAAGGCATACAATGACCATCCTTCTGGCGTTCCTCATGTAACGTTCTCTCGTACCGTTGCCGAACCATTGCATATCCCCCGCATCGAGACCGTTTGGGTCTCTTTCATGCCCCCTCATCCCTCTCCCCGAAACCGCCGCGATCATGACGGTGGAAATGGATCTCTCCCGGTACTTCTTCCTCCTTTTCACGGACAATCTCAGCAGGACGATACCGATGATGATCATCGAGAGGAACATGAGACCCATAATACCGAAGGCAATGCCGAAGATCAGTAATCCCCGGTCATCCCCTTCATCTTCCTCCCCCGGAATGATTATCTCAAGGGCCTCGAAGGTCGCACTTCCTCCGGTGTCATTTCCGGCGGCCAGTGCGAGCACGCGTATACGGGTTCCGTTCGCTATCTCCAATTCATCACCGGTCGCACCACCATCATCCACGATGTCAACATCACCATAACCGAACAATCCCCTTCCGAAACCGGTATAGTTCGAAAGGCCAACCTCAGCATTTCCTCTCCGATCACACACGACAAATGTTCCCGACCCCGACCACGTAACGTTGCCTGGCTTCCCCGAAAGTGTCAACGGTAAGCCGTCCCCTGTATCGATATTCCCATCGAGTAGCACCATTTCACCCGGTACGAATGCCCCAAAGGTATCCATCGGGTCCTCGGTGTACATCTCCACGGCCCTGTAGTACCTCTCCCCGCTATCATCCTCTGATACTATAGCTGTCACGACCACATCGTGCTCCGAGCCGAAAGAGTAATTGTACGTAGCGCTGTGCAGGTCCGCCTCGGGGACTATGTGACAGGGGAGAATTTTCGTATCGGGACCGATCGCCACCCTTATCCCGCCCCTGTCGTCCTTCATCGTGAGATATCCGTCGTGCTCCCAGCTGATGTTCCCTGGCGCACCCCATCCCACTATGGAGTCGGCATTTCCCGAGATGATGGGGCCGGCAAGGACTATCTCGTCGCCAACGTCGTAGTCGGAAAAAGAGCCGCCCGAGGTGTCGGCACCACCCAAAATGAGGAATAACAGCCCGAAAATCAACATCATGAAGACGCCCATGAAGATCATCATGTTTCCCTTCGTTTTGTAGCCATCCGATACCACCCCGGTCCTGCACGCGGGGCAGACGCGGCCCGGCCTCAGGCACCTCTCGCATACGTACATCTCGCACTTCCTACAGTAGAAGTCGATAGCGCCCAGGCTGGGAACGAGCGCCTTGCCGCACTTCGAGCACCTTATCTCCTTCCTGCTGGCCTTGGCCAAATGGAACAACACCCTTGAGATTTCGTGGATCATCGGAGTATGATTATACATAATCGGCAGATATCATATTTATATTGAACGTTGGGAGCTACATGAGTTCCGTACTGGACTTTGGCGTTTTCGAGATATCCGATTCAAGTGGTGGACGGAGAGTTTCTTGAGGGCGTGCGAGCGAAGTGATTGCACGCCCTCGCGAGAGCCCATAAAAATGAAAATGAAAACAAAGGGTCGGCAAGCCGACCCATGGGGCCGGGAACCGGCCCCTATGTGTTATTTTGCATCTTATTTCCCTGTAGCAGGCTCGCGTACGCGTTCACCACCCCCTTTCCCCTCCCCCGCTATCGAGCCCGCTTTACCTAGTCTCAATGGATAAATCAGCTTAGATAGGTCAGATAATCTTACAGAACATCCAAAACGCAAAACATGTGTTCCATAAAGGAAATCATATAAATCACTAGATGCCCATTACCCCGACGTCCAAACCACTAAATGCGGAGGCGGCCAACATGCTTGACGATAGAATGACGATACTCGCGCGACAACTCGTTAACTACTCCTGCTCCCTGAAGAAGGGAGAGAAGATACTCATAGAGGCGTTCGACATCCCTGAACAGATGGTGATAGAGCTCGTGAGGGAAGCCACCAAGGCAGGCGGCATACCCCTCGTCGCCCTCAAGAACAACCGGATCATCCGTGCCCTCTATCACAATGCAACGGAGGAGCAGATGAAGCTCATAGGCGAGGTGGAGGGGTACAGGATGGATCGCATGGACGCCTATATCGGTATGAGGGGGCACACCAACATGGCCGAGCTGGGGGACGTGCCGTCGGATAGGATGAAGCTCTATCAGACCCACTGGTGGCAGCCCGTTCACATAGAGAGGCGCGTCAAGAACACAAAATGGGTCGTCCTGCGCTGGCCCACGTCATCCATGGCCCAGCAGGCGGAGATGAGCACCGAGGCCTTCGAGAACTTCTACTTCGACGTCTGCACCCTGGACTACTCGAGGATGTCGAAGGCAATGGATCCCTTAAAGGAGCTTCTGGAGAGAACTGACCGGGTGCATATAAAGGGGCCGGGAACGGACCTTCGGTTCTCCATCAAGGGCATACCTGTAATCAAGTGCGACGGCAGGCTCAACATCCCCGACGGCGAGGTGTTCACCGCCCCCGTCAGGGATTCCGCGGAGGGGCATCTGCAGTACAACACGCCCACCCTCTACCACGGGACGTCCTTCGAGAACATACGTCTCGAGTTCGAGAGAGGCAGGATAGTGAAGGCCACGGGCTCCCACGAGGACAAGATAAACGAGATACTGAACAGCGACGAGGGGGGCAGGTACGTGGGCGAGTTCGCACTGGGCGTCAATCCTTACATCACCAAGGCCATGAAGGACATACTCTTCGACGAGAAGATTAGGGGTTCGTTCCACTTCACTCCCGGCAACTCGTACGACGACGCCGACAACGGCAACAAGAGCGAGATACACTGGGACATGGTGTGCATCCAGACGCCGGATTACGGGGGTGGTGAGATCTACTTCGACGGCGTTCTCGTCAGAAAGGACGGCCTCTTCGTGCTGCCGGAGCTCGAAGGGCTAAATCCGGAATCGCTCATGTGAGGAAGGTTCGACGGAAAGAATCATTTCTCTTTTCTCGGGGGCATCTCGGTCTCGATGACGAAGGAACCGATGTAATCGCATCTCTTGCAGTGATACTTGTAGCCCGTCATCAATCCGGCCTCGTAATACAGCCGTCCGCTCCCGCACTGGGGGCAGCGGATGATCCTGTCGGTCTTTCCTCCCTCGCCATCCGCGCCGCCTACTTGTTTCTTCTTTTCTCTTCCACGGGGTATGCCCTTCGAGCCATCCGTACCTTCTTCGGCCCCGTCGTCCCCCAAAAACCTGCCCTTCGCCTGAACGTGCACGTCGAATCGAAGGCGGCCCAGCTCGTCCTGCGGTCCCTTGAATATCATCCGGTCCCCCTTCCAGTCCATGGCGAGAACCTTCTCCTTGACCGCCATGTATATTACGATGACGAGAAATCCGAGGCCGGATATGCCGAAGAAGAAGATGTACAGGGCCATTTCAAGCGTGTGAGGGATGGTTATATACTCGGCCAGCACCAGGTATACGCCTACCAGGAACACCATGATAAGGCCCGCCCTGAATACGGAAGGCGATAGCCTCTTGCGATCCTCGACGTAAACTCCTTCGATCTCGTCGACGGAAATCCTCACAGGTCTTCCGATCCCGTCAAGTCGGTCATCCCTGGTTATGACCAATGCGTCCTTTGACATATCCAGTGTAACGGAAGAAGCGACCCTCTTCAGGGAAACGCCCGGATACTCTCTGACGGGACCTTCCATGGAGGCGGGGCCGTCGTCCTTGCTCTCGGCCATGATCAAAATCACCGTATCTTATGTGATTTGGTATATCCAATCAGTACTTAAAGCCTTATTCTTCTTTCGACGGATGGGATAGTGAGTATCTCCTAGTGGTGTTGACTACCGGGGAGAGATCGGGGGCCTCGATAGAATTTATTCGATTATTTGGCCTGTCCTCTAAAATAAAGAGGAACCTGTCGTCCTCTCGTTCCGGATGTGGGATCGATCCCACCGGGTGTCCATAAGAGATGATACCCATCACGAATTTCGAAATGACGTGTTTTCGAAAGATAGTTTTTTAACAAGGTAACGAAAAAGAAAATGTTTATTAATATAACGTAATTTACTAGCTGATGTTCGGTGACAAATTATCCGGGAAGGAGAAACTTGCCCTCTATGCCCTCGCCAACTATCCGCTTCACAATGACAGGGAACTGTCGGAGCTGGTGTCCCTCAAGATGTCCACCCTGACGGTGATAAGGAACAGGCTGTTGGACAGGGGCCTCATCAACCCGGTCCGCATCCCCAGGCTGGATCTCATCGACTCGAAGATGACCTTCTGCCTGACCTTGCGCCTCGATCCGGGGATGCCCGAGGACGGGGGGGAAGTGCTTTCCCGCGCGATTCGCGAACTCCTGCCCCAGGCGTTCCACTCCGTACACGACGACGATACCCTGCTTGCCCTGGGATACTGCGACAGCCATACCGAGCTCATGGATGCGGTATATTCGTTGAAACGATCACTTACAAGGGAAGGGATACTCGATCCCGGCACCATGCGTACCTTCCCGTTCCCCGCCGCCTCATCGAGAATTCACTGGAAATTCAGCACACCGTCCTTTCTCTTCAACAATATGGATCTCAGAAAGGCTCTTCGAGGGTCCGTGAATACGGACGACGAGGGGATCGAGGAGATACTGAAAGCCCTGTCTCCCCGATGCGATTTCACGAGGCAAGAGGGCGACGGGGCTGGAATGAAATCAAGGAAGGCGAGAAAGTTAAGGAAAAAGGAAAGGATGGTTCTCGGGGGCATCGTGGAACTGCACTCCCTGCCGGATGACAAGATAGCCGGCCGGCTGGGCGTCTCAAGGCAGCTGGTCTCCCGCTCCAGGAAGGATTTCGAGGAGATGGGACTTATCGAAACGCTTAGGATCCCCGACCTGAAAGGTCTGGGGGCATCGATCCTGACAACGTTCCACCTCGGTTTCGCCCCCGACCTCGATGAGGACGAACTGGAAAAACGCATCGGGAGGTTATGCGCAGAGCTGGGGGCCGTTTTCCTAATATTGTACCAGGATTGCTGCATATGCGCCTTCCCTGCTGGGGATTTTCAGTCCTACAAGGCTCTCAAAAAGACCTTTCTCTCCTCCGTCGCCGACCTCATGGGGACGGAACCTTCGGAATGGTTGATATCCCTCCCCGGGTCCCGGACGCCCCGGGAATTCGATTTCTGTCACGCCATCTCTCAAGACTTGTGATAAAGGTCGAAGGGATTGCATATGTGGGATAACAGCGGAGGAAATATTATTAAGCGTTAAATGTGTTCGGCAGGCCAATATTGGAAGAGGTTATGAATGGTGGTATATTTATGGATTTGATGAGTATCAAGAAAAGAGCGTCCTTCCGGACCATGCTGATAGTTATTCTCACTATCCTTCTGGCATCCGTATTGGCACCGGTATCGGGCCAGGGAACACACGACACCACTACGACGGGAGAACCAACTGTCGACGAGGAGTGCGCCATCGTCCAGATCATCACTGTATTCGATGAGAACGGCGATGTGATCGAGAACTATACTATGCTTGACGACGCAGACGGTCTCACCGATGAGGACGAACCGAACATTGTCGAGCTGACAGACATGGGAAAGTCCATCGATTTTGTTCTGGAGATAACCCATGAGGAAGCCGAAAATATGCCGAACTCCACAACGGGGAGTACGAACGAGTTAAAGCTAAAGATCACCTTCAAAAATTCCGAGAACTGGAACATCACGTGGAAATTCGATGAGAAGGTCAAGATAGTGAACGATGACGCAGTGTTCTACCTCGAAGATGATGAGCTCTCGGTCAAGCACAATTTCAAAAATTATGTAGCATCAGATGCGAAGGACAGGGAGTTGATCCTTCATCTCGAACCGGAGGAGAAGGTCCGATTCACAGTCAGCTTCAGACCTCTTTCGAGCGCATCGCCGGGAGAGCATGTCGAGTTGGTCATACAACCGGATAAGCCACAGGGCTGGGCAGGCTGCGGTTCGGCGGTGCCGATGATCGTGAAGATAACCGAGGAGAATGAGTACGACTGGACCATGTTCGTCGGCGTGGCAGCCGCTCTCATAGGCATCGGCTTCGCCTTCTATCTGCGCGGCATAGTCATGGACTCGGACAGGGGACCCGAATCCGTGAGGAAAATATCGGATTACATTCACGAAGGCGCCATGGCATTTCTCAACAAGGAATACCGGATTCTGCTCATATTCACCGCGGGGGTCACGCTCGTCCTGGTCGCTGCCGCGGCCATAACCGATGCCATGTCCTACTGGACAGCACTCACGTTCGTGGTGGGCGCCATATTCTCGGCAGTGGCGGGTAACATCGGCATGCGCATAGCGACTGCGGCCAACGGCAGGACGGCAGTGGCCGTCAAGAAGGATCTCCTGGGCGGGCTTCGCATAGCCTTCTCCAGCGGAGCCGTAATGGGTCTGTCCGTGGTCAGCCTGGGCCTGCTGGGCGTGAGTATATTCTACCTGATATTCAGAGACCCGAACATACTGTTCGGATTCGGATTCGGGGCATCCTCCATCGCCCTGTTCGCCCGCGTCGGCGGCGGCATCTACACCAAGAGCGCCGAC
>CAYRFL010000147.1:0-8845 GCA_964423515.1 uncultured archaeon | reverse complement strand
TAGTATGGTGGAATTAGGTCAACTTTGCATTTGGTCGGTGCAACACCCTGTATTATTATAATGAAGTAGCATCATCGTTACCGATTTACGCTGCGAGGGATATCTTGTCAACGACCTGTGCCGGAATATTCGAAAAAGGGCGCCTCATCGATGATTATCGTGAAAATGCGGAAATACTCGCCAAGGCATTCCACATGAGCTCACAGAAATATTTCCGAAAAAAAAAGGACTTGAAAAAAGCTAGAATCGACACCCTTGAACAAATTAATGAGGGAAAGTACGAAGTGACAGAGGGAAACAGGGAAAGAAGCGCAGGCGAAGGACAGACAGGAGAAGGGACAAAGGAATGGGAATCCGGATTGAAAATGAAAGCCCTCTCCGTTAAATTATTCTGGATTTTTGGAATCGTTATCGTTTTCCTTATAGCAGCCTGGACGGTATTTATGATTATCGATTATACCCGACAGTTAGTAACGTTCGGCGGTCTCTGCGGTATCTTTATTGGAATCGGGGTTTTAAGCATTTTCTTTGTCATCCCATCAAAAAAGTATAAAAAGGCTAAAGCAATGATCCAGAAAGGTCTTGAGACTATTAAAGCAGGGAAAGATCTGGTCCAGCGTGGAAAAGATAGAACTCATAAAGGAGAGATGTGGATCGAAGAGGGAAATGAGACCCTTAGGCGATTAGAAAAACAACTGACCGCTCTGAAACCAGAACAAAAGATAACCTGCCTATCAAAGGGGTATTTTCCCTACTGGCTCGTTCCCTACACTACAGGAACGATGATATTCGACGGCCTGGGCAAGGGTACGTCCGAAAAGTTCAGGTTGGTAAATCTAAATGTCAATACGATCGAGAATAAGATCGAGGATCTGGAAAAACGAGCTGTAAAACTCGGAAAACTGGTTAAAAAAAGCGTCATTATTAAACCGGAAATCGCGGAACAGTTGGACCCGGAAAAAGAAATCATCGAACGGCCTCTGACTCAAACCCTTCCCATGATCAACGATGCTCTTGAAGACACCAGCGTAATAACAGAAACCGTGAACGTTCATAAACCCGGGGGGCATGTGTCCTATTGCATAAAGGAACTGTACCTTCATCATAACGATACAAGAACGGTATATGGGCCATCTGTATTTCCGAATTTTCAGCTAAAAGATGCTGCAAATTCTGTAAACAGATTAATGGGCATACAGTCGCGATTTTCATCCTCGGACATTCATGAAACTACGAATAAATGGATAGAACGCATCGAAGCTCACATCCAACCATATGAAAAGAAGTCCAAACAGAGCATTGAGAGGTTGAACCATCTGTATGACGATATCGATATCAAATTTGATTTTTACATTCATAAACAGATTTGTAAAAAGTGTTTTGATAGGAGAAAGGTAGATCCTCTGCATCGCTATTCCGATTATAATCTTGAGGATTTCATAATTGAGCGTTTCAGGACACCCATATCCTTGTTATCGCCCCATGTCAAGGACGTGGTCGAGGAGATGATCAAGAAAAAGATCAATGTAACACTCCTTGATGAAAAGGGCAGTAAGTTCATGAGATCCATATATGATCTGGACCAGTTACAGGTTAAGCGTGACCGATGCAGATGCAAGGACCACTCATTGTTGGATGAAGAAGATACCATCAATATCGATTACTATGCAAATATATTTTCCAACACATCCGATTCATTATGGAAACTGCTTAAGGATCCCGTCAGAAAACGGGTAAAAGAAGAAGATAGGGAGGCTACGAGGAGAAGGGAGAAGTTCAAGGACCATCTGTTCAGTACACTTCCCTATAAACAGATGTACACCCAGTTCGAGATGGAATCAGGAAAAATATCCGCGGAGATGCTTGGAGCGAGATACGTGTTGAATGCAATCGATTAGCATCATGGAGAGCGAGTAAAATGACTAACGGTCAACAGGTCGTTGCCTACATAAGCCCGAGTGATATCCAAGCCATAGGTGCCTCTGCCGGTCAGGCCGCAGCCAATGCGATTTCAAAGGCACTTGCCGACAGATTATACCATATCGAGAACAATCTTGAAAAATTGATCGAGAGGCAGGACAGGACCATAAGGAAGATCGAGATCAACACCTCGGAACTGGAGAACAATACTGTGATGGTCGAAGCGGTCAAGAGGAGAATTACTGATATCGAACGTGCCAAGGCTGAAGCGAAAAACGAATTGACAGCGGTCAGGAGGGTCATCAACAAGGTGGTGGAGGATGCAAAGAGGATGGAGCAGGAGGAAGCGGAGATAATCCAACAGGATTATGATCGGAACATGGAAGAACTCATCAGGGATTTCGTCCAGGACACACAATCAACCCATACCAGCGTGTTGAAGTCGATCAAGGATGAGTTCAAAGAACTGACGGACCTGAAGGAGTCCATGCTCGATGGGGTGCAATGGTTGAACACGATACAGTCCGATTATTATAAAAAGAGGAAGGACAAGTTGGGTGAGAACAAGATCATGGTCCTGCAGACCATCCAGGAATTTCAAAGAGAGAGAGAGAACATTCAGAGAAGAATCACGAAGTTACAGAGCAGCATAAAGACACGCAGACCTACAGAGTTCCTGTATCCATATTGGATAATTGGTATTGATGATGGTATCGAGGAAGAATTTTTTGTCCTCCCCATTCAAGAATCAAATCCACCTTTGACAGAGCCAACCGATGGGGATCCCTACATTGACCATTTACATGACCATAAGACATATGGGATCGCTCCTGAATATATCGGATCCGCTCTATGGCACCATCTGGTATCACAGAGCTACATCAAAGAGATACAACATTTCTCAATTCTTCCACAGGTTACGAATATGTCTCAGGACCTACAAAACCTGGTGAATATGGGGTATTGTAACAAGGATTTTATTAACAGTATCACACGTTTCTATGGTGATGATAAAGGATTTGATGTGTCCAGTGGGCAATACGCTTATTCCGATGATGACGTAGGATGGGACACATCCGATGGCAGCTCATACAAAACGCTCCCACCCCCAAAAGATAACGATATCTCCTGGTCACATTAGAAAGGATGGTTAGAGATGGTCAAAGATACAACGGAACAGGAGGAACCCAAGGCATTCCTTACTGCAGATAGAATAGATAGCGACAAGCAGACCTACGCCAGCATTACGGCTGGTCAATACTGTATGGAACCGTTGATACCATACGAGAATCCCATCGAACAATTAAAATGGAATGTTACTTTTGAACCCGGAGCGATATATTCCCCAAAAAAGGATGTAGGCATCTTCGCGAACAAGGTGGTTATCAAATTCGGCTGTCTAATCAACGGAAGCATATATGGAAGACATAGTGTTAAACTGCAAAGCGGCGCAACAAAACTCGGCCCCGGACTGATAAACGGAAGCGTAACGAGCAAGGGTCCAATAACGATAAGCAATCCCCGAACTGGTGCTAAAGGATACCGACCGGATAAAATTGTCATTATTGGAGATATAATCGGTAATAGTGTGGAAGTATATGGAAACACGTCCATTATAGGAAACGTAATCGCGAAGAAAGATATTTCGATAAAGGGAGAGAGTTCCATCCAAGGAATGGTTTATTCACATGAGGGGAATATAGAGATAAAAAATTCCTCCTGTTACTCGATAATTGCCGGGAACAAGATAGAACTGGATTCTTCCCATGGCGATATTGACCTGCAGAAAGAACTTCTCGACATTCTTGATAAAAAAAGGGATGTGAGCAGCATAATCGCGCATATCGCCGGACTTTACAGAAGCGGGGAAAGCAAGCCTTCCTCCGAGGATATCAGGAAAGCTCTCGATGGATTGGAAAAATCAGGAGCGATTTCCGTGACTGAGATCGCCGCGGAGGGAAAAAAGAACCAAAATTGGATAAAAAAGACGCCTCTCCAGATCGGACCCGGTGTTTCTGTCATATTTCCGGTTGCATGGGTCAGAAGAGGGACTCCCAAGCAAATAATGGACCTTATTAAGATTGATAAACATGTTCGGTATATATCCTCAACATGCAAAGAATGTGACAGGGTAAGTCCGAATAACAAGTTCCTATGCCATGAATATCTTAAAGGAACCTGCAACACCTGTCATATGTTATTTTATAACGACATTATCAATAAAAATAAAGGTGCCGTGCTTACCAATGCATGGAGGACCTTCGCAGAATACCCCGCCAATTACGAGAATATAATGGAAATTTTCAATGAACAGATATCCATCAGAAAGGACGAGGAGTTCAACAGGAATATCTTCGAAGAGTATATAGGAACCGGTGTTGGCAATATTGAGCAGAAAATCACCCAGCACATCGACAAGAGAAAGTATGTGGACAAGCGGGATCAACGGACCTACAAGACGAAAGTGGAAGATCTTCGGGGACTGAGCGCTGATGCCCTGCAGGTAAAGGAGCATGAAAAACAGATGGGAAAATTGAAAAAGGAAAGGGAGAAGTCCGAGCGGGAACTATCAATGCAGAAGGCAGAGATCAGGGCCAAGAGGCAGGATAAAATAATGAAAATGGAGATGGAGAAAAGGGGAACGGAAGATAATACCAAGAAAAAGGACAAGAACAAAAAGGAAGTATTTGAAATATTTGGAAAATGATTAATTATTCCACAACCCTTAAAATATCCAAAAAATCGTATAGATTAATATACAATCAAGCTCCTAAGCAAAAGGGGGAATGGGCGAGTTATATTCCGAAAGGTTGACAAAAGGTGATGTGAGATGTACAACTGGTGGAAATCGGGGAATCCCGATATGATAATAAGAATGGCAGATGACAAAGACATGAAATTTCTTTTCAAGCACGGTCTTAACCGGATCCCGATCGGGCCCACGGAGAGAGCCGTGTTCATCAAGGACGGCAAGATGCTGGGCCTCATCGACCAGGACACCATCAAGATAGCGGACGAGTGGACCGAGGAAAGGATCGAGACGGTTTTCTGGAAGAAGGAGGATGACGACGGTAGAATCAAGAAGTTCTTCAGAAAATTGGCAGGGATGAAAAAAGAACCCGAGTATGAACAATGGGATTATCATCAGTCCATCAAAAAAAGAGTCATGGACGGTCACATCAACGTTCTACTGGTGGATGCAACAACAATAGACATATCGGTTCCGATCAGCTCAACACACGAGGTCTTCACCGCCGATGCCAGGGAGAACATCACCGGCAAGCTTATTCTCAGATTCTCGTTCGATCTATTGCAGACCCCGAAACAGATGAATCTGCTCACGAAGAGCAAGGCGATGACGGTTCCTGCCCTTTCCCAGAGGATACAGGACGAGATATTCTCCGAAGTGGTGAAACCTGTCATCTCCCAGTACAATTCCGACGAGATATACGGAAACAGGGAGATACGGGAAATGTCAGAGATGGCGGTCACGCATGAGATGGAGAAGACCTTCGATACATGGGGGATGAACGTCGAGAAGGTCATCCTCAATCTGGATACTCCCGAAAGGATCAAGAGGGACCATGAATTGAACAAGATCAAGGATAAGCTAGATCATGAGAAGGAGCTGGAGCAACTCGAATGGAAGAAGGAAAAGGAGGAGCGCCTGCATAAATGGGAGAGGGAAGAGGAGGAGTATCTGCATAGAAAGAAGATCGAGGACCAGGAGTGGAGGGACGGAATCGAAAAGGAGGAGCGGGAGAGGGAATACGAAAGGCACGTTCAGCTGGAAAAGGAAAAGTGGGAAAAGAAACGAAAGGAAGAGGTGAGAGAAGAGAAATTGAGGATCGAGGCGGACAGGCGGGAACTGGAGGAACAACAGCATGAGCTGGAATTGAAGAAGAAGCGGGACGAGATAGACCTGATGGCCTATATGAATAAAGTCGAATCTCTCCAGGAGAAGGAAGACCAGCTCCAGCGGCTCGAGTACAGACGACGGCAGGCGGAAGATGAACAGAAGGAAGAATGGGAATTCCACAAGAGACGGATGGATGCAAAGGAGCAGGACCTGCGGAGAACGATGGCGGAAAAACAGCAGGCCCATGTGCAGGAGATGGAGAAAAAGCACGATGAGCATGTTTCTGAGATGGAGAAAAAACACGCAGAGCACAAAGCTAAATTGGAGCAGGAAATCCATAAAATGAAACACGATGAAGAGATGAGAGAAAAAGAAAGGAGAGAGCGAGAGAAGGTAGCTGATACCGAAGCTACCATGTATAAAGATAAGATGCAAATGAAGATGGAATTGATAAAACAGGGATTCAGTGCTGATCAGATCAAGGCGATGTTAGAGGATGAGAAGATACTGGAGCAGGAGAAGGCGAAAAAGCAAGCTGCGCAATTAGGCGGAGAAGAAACCCGTTCCAAACTGGCGGAGGCCGAGGCTGAAAAATACAAATTGGATACGTTCAGGAAAGGAGAGGATCGGGAACGTGAATTCGCTGAAAAACAATCTGACCGTCAATGGGGAGCAATAAGTGAGTCCATGAGGTCCATGCAGGCCGTTCAACAAACACAGGCCGTGGGACTGGGCCAGAATATAGCTCCACAAGCAACGACCCAGGCACAGAATGCAGCCACATCTGTCACTCGATCCGGACCTCCGCCACTACCGGGCAGCGTCGAGTGGTATGCCGGAATAGACAATCAGAAGAAGGGACCGTTCAACATGGATGCCCTGCAGGAACAGATAAAAAACGGTACAATATCACGTGACACGCTTCTCTGGAAAGAGGGAATGTCCCAGTGGTCGAAAGCGGAGGAGATCTCCGAACTGTCGAATCTTTTCAGGTCCGTTCCTCCACCATTGCCATTTTAATTTTTACCAGTTATTGGGATACGCGATAACAGCGATCAAGCAATGTTCCGGTAAATCATTCCGGTTTATATGGGAATGCCACAAGATTCTATGGCCAATGCCCTTCTTCTTTTTTCATTGGACTTTTATACTAGTATCACCATTACACAAGCCCCATTTCCGGAGGCTTTTCCACCATGCCGCCCATATTCCACCGCGTCCTTGCCGACCTTGAAGGTTTCACCCACGACGAGCTTCCCGAAGCCCGAAAGGTCATCGACCATCTCCAATCGAGATTGGACGGGACGGATGATGAATCTGAGATTCTTGACATCTACCATGCGGTGCGACAGCTTTCGTACAACGCGTATCAGGAGAACCGGGCGTATCTGGATTTCCTGAGCAACAACAAGGACCGGTTCAATATCTCCAGTTACTTCGATATACCTGCGTCGCCAAAAACGGTCTTGGGGAAGTGGTCGCTGCCAGATGAGCTCCAGGGGAACGTCGTGCTGGACAGGAAGAGACAATGGGTGGTGGACAAGGTCCGGCAGGGCAAACCGGATGAGAACTTCGTCATCATAGGTGAGCCTGGTGTCGGTAAAACAGTGATCTTGTTCGAGGTTTTCGACCAATTCATGAAGGATAGAAACGCCGGAATACTGACCCTGGAGAACATCGGGGAATTCCACCAGGAAAACGGCATAAGACTGTTCTACGACGATCTTCCGGAGAACCCGTCGATTATCCGTTCGCTCAAGGAAACGGATGCCAAGGGTATCGTTGTGAGTGCAAGGCTTGAGGACTGGAAGGAACACTGCAAGGAACTCAAAGGTAAATACACACGTCTGACGGTCGAAAACCTTGGCGCAAAGAAAATGGGCGAGGTAGGAAGAAGACTACTGGACCTGTACAATATCTATCATGACGAAAAGGCAATAGATCTGCTTGTCAAGTATGCGGAAGGCACGCCTATCTACGTGTGGCTTCTGGTAAAGGAGATGAAGAACTCAAGGCAGAGGGAACTGACGGTCGATTATCTTCGCAGGCACGCGTCGAGGGGGATGATAAATTACGTCGGTGACCTGCTTCACAGGCTCCTGAAGAAGGGGCCCGATTTCAAGCCCGGCGGGTATCATACTCTCACCATGCTGTATTTCCTTTCGAGGTATATGATCAACAAGCAGTGTCATGCGGTCTATTTCGGTGAGGTCTCAAAGCGTCTTGACAAGTACACGACAGAGATCTTTCAGTCGGATTTCGACAGGAGAACTCAGTCCCGTGTCATGTATTATCTTTCCGGGTCCAGAGATATGATGCGATTCCCCCACGACGCATGGGCGGATGTACTGGCGAAAAAGGGAAAACAGAATCCTTTCATCCAGGATATAATCTACATCGAGGAAGACATTGCAGATGAGGACATATTCGAAAGAATAATGATCGAGAGCATTCCCAAGGCATGGAACCGGATGAACAAGCGATATCGACGCGACCGGAACATCGAGAGGGAAAGCCTTCTGAAATTCAGCGAATGCCTTCTGTCCAACTTTTCCGCAAGTGATCTGGAGGACCAGGGAATACAGTTGAAAAACCTCCGGGAATTGGCGATCCAACACTCGGACATCGAGAGCTCTAAGGTAATTCTATCCAAACTGGAACACGTACAGAAAGCCAAGGGTGAGAATGTCATCAACATTATGGGTGGTAAGGTTCATGTTGGCGATAGGGTGAAGGACCAAAGTGGCTGGAGTGCCGATGCGATCATCGCCAAGGAACACGAGAAACAGAAGGGGAAACTGAAGGATGACAAGGAAAGGGCGAAGCAGAGGGCGGATATGCGGGCGAAGGAGAGAGAAGCTCTATTGAAAGGAAGCAAGAAGGAACTTGGCCCGGACGAGAAAAAGACAACCCCCGAGGACGACATAAAGACATCCTTCGATGAACTGAAGAAGTTATATGAGAGGTGCCGACTCCTGGGGATGGATATCTCTCCTTTCAAAGAACGATACACCAAGATACGGGGGTGGATGCGGTTCCGAAGATACAAGATGGCAGAGGACCTTC
>CAYRFL010000146.1:0-8907 GCA_964423515.1 uncultured archaeon | reverse complement strand
ATAGTAATGTTTTAATGGTATATTAGTTATGCGGTGTTTTTAAGGACAATACCTAATGTTTTCAACATCATTGTTACAGGTGTAAATGACCTCCCCGTTTGGATTGGTTTACCTGATACAATAGTCATTTCTGAGGATAATAACCTAACCACTGAATGGTCTCTGTCGGATTATATCGTAGATAGTGAGAACGATGTTATCAATTATCTTGTAACATCTCCGAATCCGAACATCACGGTGTTTGTTGAAAATGACCATCGTCTGAAAATCACAGCTGCTGATAATTATTACGGTGATACATTCATAAATATTTGTGCGGTGGAGGTGCATAACCATTCTGCCAAAACAAAGAATATCTCCATTCCGGTAACAGTAGAAGCAGTCAATGACCCGCCCATGGTGGAACTACAACTACCGACCAACGGCTCGGTCCTGTCGGATACCACCGTTACATTCGAGTGGAAAGTATATGATATTGACAATTCAATTTCCGATCTCTCATATCAGTTGAACCTCGGGACCTCGAAAGAACCATCGGTTTATATGAGCGACATATCGGGAAACAAATTCACGACATCCGGTTTGACCGAAGGAGTGACATACTACTGGCGAATAATCCCAAGTGACGGCGAGGAGGTCGGGCCCTGCCTCAACGATACCTGGAGCTTTTCTATTAGTACCAACACCACAGTACCAACTGTAATATTAAACTCACCTTTGAATGGCTCCATCACAAATAGCACTGAAGTTAACCTCACTTGGGAGATCATAAATACAATCGAAGGTGAAATGGTCTTTCATGTTTATATGGGAACAAACCGAGACAACCTATCGGAAGTAGTCAAAACCCACGACACCTGGCTTACACTTACCAGCCTTGATGACAACACAACATACTATTGGAGTGTGATTCCCGTCATCGGAATCCTCTTTGGAAGGTGCGCAGAGACATGGCAGTTCACGGTTGACACCACGTTTGAGATAATCTATAACATATCGGTCGAGATCGATATGGATCGACTGGATATCGTACACGGCAAGAACGGTTTATTCAACGTGACACTCACGAATAACGGGAACATACCTACATCTGTGGAAATCAAATATTCGGGCAAGCTTGCAGGTTTTATTAATGCTACCGATAACATCATATTGGCAATAAAGGCAAATTATAAGCTGCCAATTGCGATCATAGATACCGGTTCAATTATACCGGATAATTACATGTTAACAATTGAGATAATCTACCATGATGAAATCAAAACCTTTACAATCCCGGTAAACATCACAACAGGTGCTTCAATAGTAGACGATGATGGAGCTACCCCTGATAAAGGATCATCCGATAAAAATTGGATTTCACTTATCCTTGGTGTTGTAGCGTTATTGGTCATTTTGGCTGTTGGAATAATATTGGTCCTGAGGAGAAAACGCTCAAAAGAAGAGGAGGATTACGAGCTGGAAAAGGTTGAGGCCGATATAGTGAAACCCAGCGATAGCCCTTTTTCACAGACACAGCAAGTCACTCAATCTCAGCCCATACCGCAGCCGCAGTATGCACCCAGCGTGAAACATTCTTCCTATATGCAAAAGATGGAAAGGGCAGTCCCCTCTGCCTTTTCAGTTCCGATGCAGGCACCAAAGGGCGAGATTAAAGACATAAAATCGATCCTCGCCGATGTGAGACCTGAAATTGCTCCTCCACCTCAAGCTCCTGCGGTTCCTGCACCGCCAGCCCAGGTCGAACAGCTTCCGTTAAGAGCGGGTGAACCGGGTACTCCATCCGTTACTCATGCGCCTCAACCCATTCCCACGGGACCCCAGATCGTTGGCATAGATACACAATTTTCCATCAGTGATATGTTCCTGATTTACGTTGATGGCCGTCTTGTAAAATCGGTATCCCTCCAAACGAAACTTAGCGAGGGGATGGACGAGGACATAATGAGTGGGATGCTGACTGCTATTACCGATTTCATCAAGGATTCGTTCTCGGAAGAATCGGGTTCACTGAAATCACTTCAGTACGGCAAGATGACCATATATCTCGAGCGGGGTGTCGGTATGTATCTCGCTACAGTATTCCACGGTCATCCCCCCCATGACTTACGGGAAAAGATGAGATGGCTCCTGATACATCTCTGGGAAAGGTTCAAACTGAAATTGAAGGTCTGGGACGGATCAATGGATGGATTGGACGAGCTGGATTCTATGTTGAAGGGATTGATGGGCCAGTCTGAACCTACCGTGGGCGGGACTGTGGCAGAAGCTCCAGTGGTGGATAGAGGTCCCGGACAGGCAGCCATTTCCACTGCTACAGAAGCTGTGATGTGCGGTATCTGCATGGGTGTAGTAAAACCCGGACTTGAGGTCATGACCTGCAATTGTAGTGGCAAGTATCATAAAGCATGTGGGGAAAGGATAGGAACGTGTCCGAGGTGCAACATGTCTCTAATCATTCATGTCAGCCCCTCTCAACCTACGACAATTGCACCGAGGGAAGAAGTACCACTACCTGCTGGGTATATGCCACCTCCTCCGGGAGAAATATTAAATGATAATACAAAATTTCTTCCTGAATATTCTGGACAGAAAGCTGGTGAAACCGGGGATTTGAAAATCGATTTATAAATATTAGATTTTCTTGCTGGAACATTAAGGCAAAATTTTATCTATTAGTGCAAGAATGTGACTAATCCAGAGACCCAAGATTAAAAACACTTATTGCAACATTTTTTGAGATGATCGAACATGAAAAAGATGATGACCATAACAGTACTTCTGATGCTTCTGATAAGCTCAGCTTTGGTATATACTCCCGAAGAGAAAAGATCGCACAAAGTAGATGATATACTCGAAGTTCAAATGACTAATGAAGAATGGGAGTCTGACCGCATAGTCGATGAAAAAGAAGTGGGGAATAACCATCAGGATGCTCCCCGATCTGAACGCTCTGCTGCATCCACGGGACGTTACTCTGCGGATCAGGACGAATTTGGCGGTTCATGGTTCGATGGATTTGAGGACGAGAGTGGAATCAAATGGAAGAATAATGTGAATGTGATCAACGGTAAAGTCAAGCTTAATGGATGGATATTTAAAAGGGCGATTAGTATACAAAACGGTGGGGGACTATTAACTAATTATCCTGTTCTTATAACATTTGATCAAAACGATTTTGATTACGAAAGGGCCGATCAAAATGGAGATGACTTAAGGTTTTATAATAGTAATCGAGGAGAATTGAATTATTGGATTGAAAAATGGAACGATAATGGTCAGAGTAAGATATGGGTGAATGTAAACAATATTCCAAATGGCAATTCGGAGATATTAATGTTTTATGGGAACCCAAAGGCAACCTGTGTGAGTAATGCTTTACTAACAGGTATTGGGCAGCTACGGGAACATAGAAAAAATAATAATCCATCGAATCCAGATTTCTCTTTCTCTATATCAGATAGTACATGGTTAAAGATCAGTTCAACTACGGCTTCAGCCAGTGGGAATGGTTTTGTTCTTTATGTCATGCCAAAAGATTGGCTGGATGGGAAATATATAAGTTGGAATTGGAAAGGATATTATTCTGGAGGTACTGAGCAACCTCCTTGGGCAGTAAGAATATACGATGGTATATATTTAAGAACGGAAAGTTCGGATTTTCCTGATCAAAATCCATTTGCGAGCAAAGGTTCAGGACAGCTACAACAATGGGTTAAAAGCACTCATGGAAGTTGGGGACCAGAAACAATAGATGCTCATGTAAATTTGTCAGCATCTTCTGAAAATTATGTTACAATATTTTTATGGCTTGGTGATGGATGGGCGGGGGGAAGTGTATGGGATGCTTGGGATTGGTTTGAAGTGAACACTAATCCAAATGGAGTTGGGAATTTAGTTAGGCTAGAATTTAATAAAAACATCTTAATGGAAGTAACTGGAACATACAACGATTATGGTCTATACCGAAAATATTCTTCTCCAGAACCATCCGCTACCATTGGTGCTGAACAACAAAACCCTGCACCATATATTACGTCAATCCCAATTAATATAACGGAAAACATGAACTGGGACTCTCTTTCAATCGCCAAAACCGAACTTGCCAACACCTATATCAACATCTCAATCATCAACAATGCTACTAACCAAACCATCTCCGGCTACGAAAACAGAACGGAGAAGAACATAGATATCTCCAACATCACAACAGATTCGATCCGTCTCAAGGCATCTTTCTCTGGTGATGGTCAGAATACACCAACGCTGGATTCTTGGGGTGTTGAATGGACGGAGGAAAATGTGTGGAGGGATAGTTTTATGGGGGATGGGAAGTGTATTGGGGCGGGAGCATTTGAAGCGGACGAGCATACGTTAGGATTGTGGCATTTTAATGAGAATTATCGGGATAGCTCGAAAAACACCAATGATGGTACTCCGAATGGTGACGTACATTTTATAGAAAGTAAATATGGACAAGGTGCCTATTTTAACGGAAATGGTGATTATATTGATTGCGGAAATGATGTTAGTCTACAAATAAGGGGAGATATAACAATAGAAGCATGGGTAAATATGGGGAGTCCGAACGGTTTACGTAGAATCGTATCCAAAGATGACCTTACTAATAGGAATTATTATTTGCATACATTGAATGGAGTACCATTTGTAGGGATATTCCAAAGTGGTATGGAACTAAAAACTATTGGAACAACCGATTTACGGAACACTGGCTGGCGTTATATTGTTGGAGTAAATGATGGTACAAATCTGATGATTTATGTTGATGGAATTCTAGAAAAATCTGAAGTAAAGGGCGGAACAATTGATAATGATCCAGTTAATTTTCTTGTCGGAAGTAGAGGGGGAACAGAATATTTCAACGGCATTATCGATGAAGTCCGCATATCCAACGTCGCCCGCAACCCCGAAGAAATCCGCCAGACTTACCAGGCGGGAATCGTCATTCGAGGCGGGCAAGCACAGCTTGGTGAGAATGAGATCGGTCCCGGGCCAGGGAGTGTTGGATACTGGAGTTTTGATGAAGGCAGGGGGGATAAGGCGTATGATGGAAGTGGGAATGGGAATGATGGGGCAGTTAAAGGAGCAGAATGGGTTGAAGGAATACATGGCTATGCCCTTGATTTTTCTGGTGAAGATGATGTTATTGATTTACCAGACAGTGATAATCTTTTAGGTATAATCAAGGATTTTACTATTCATGCAAGAATTCCTCATAATGGATATTCGATCGGAGGGACTATTCTCAACCTGAATTACATATCCGTTAGTAGTGATCGAGGCAATGGAATAATTTTCAGTTTAGGAGGAACATCAATTCCAATAGCCACATTTTATCTTGAAGACGATATTGATGGTAAGATGTATACTTTGGTAGGTGATAAAAGCCTTGAACCAATGTCCTTAAACCTGGTTACACTGAGAAAGGAACACACTATATTGTCCCTTTATTTAAACGGGATTGAAATTAATTCAATCCAGGTCTCAGATAAAAACTTATTATTCTCATATGATGTAAATACCCACACTGGTGACTATAATTCTATTGGAAAATATCACCATCAAAATGGAGATTATGCTTGGCCATTTAATGGGATAATAAATGAAATTTCTGTTTTCAATCATGCCCAGACACCCAGGGAAATCTACAACCATTCCCGTCTCTACCGCCCTAATGCTACACTTCGTTCTGAAACTGTTACCTTACCCAATAATCACACTTGGGACATATTCCAATTCACCCGTTCCATCCCCGAGAACACCTTTCTAAACATCTCCGTTCACGATGCCAGAACCAACGACACATTATTCAACATATCCGGGAACGATGCAAAAGGATACATTGACCTCTCCTCCATAAATGTACTCGAACACTCATCGATCTACCTCCAAGCCTACTTCCAATCTAACCGCACCCAAACGCCCGTCATATATGACTGGGCTGTTAACTGGACTCCAATAATACAACCAACCTTAAAAGACGAAATAAAACAAATACCCATTTACGAAGAAACACTAGAAGTAAACATACTCAATCTCTCCGATTATTTTTATGACGAGTACTCGGAAATTGGTCCTACAAGATATGCCATTCAAAACATATCGAACAATAATCTCACTCTGCAATTGAACCACTCGATCCTTGATGTCGTCTCCCTGGTCGAGAATTTCACCGGTAACGTTTCGGTGATAGTCAACTGTACTAATATCTACAACCGAACTACATCTTCCAATCCATTCAACATAACGGTCATCAACATCGACGACATACCTATCTGGAGAACCATTCCAGAAATAACAATGATCGAGGATGAAGAATATATTACGAATTGGTCATTGGACGGATATATTTTCGATGCTGAAAAAGATGAGTGTGGCTTTTCTGTCCGATCTACAACTAAGAAATTAAAAATCAACATTACCGCCGACTATAGACTGCTTATCGTTCCGGTCAATAATTTCCATGGGCGGGCGAACATAGGTATAAGGGCTTTCGAGATTTCGAATACTTCATTGTATGGAGATGTAAATATAAGCATATATGTAGCCCCAAAAAACGACGCACCGTTTGTCACACTTCTATCGCCAGGAAACAACACAACTATTAACGATATCGATGTCACCTTTAATTGGCAGGTCTTGGATGTGGATGATGATCAAGAAAACATTACATTCGACCTCTATTTAGGGGAAAGTGATCCTCCGGGCGTGTATCTATCAGATATTACTACATCAAGTATGACCATCAGGAACCTAGAAGATGGAGCGACCTACTATTGGTATATCAAACCCAGTGACGGTAAGATTGCTGGTCTATGTCTGAACGGCAGCTGGAGTTTCAACATAGATACGAAGATCTATGTGCCGGAGGTAACCTTACACTCTCCGCTCAATGGCTCCGTATTGAACTCCATGGAAGCTAATCTGACATGGGAAGCAGTGAATCCCACAGAGAATGAGTTAATGTTCAATATATATGTTGGAACCTCAAAAGAGGGGCTTTCTTTAAATGGCACTACAAAGGGAAATCGATATCTATTAGGATCTCTTAAAGAAAACACAACCTACTACTGGAAGGTTATCCCACTTGCCGAAACGCTTCAAGGAAAATGTACAAGCGGTACTTGGCACTTTTCAGTGAACACAACCTTCGAGATTTTTTATAACATAACTGTTGAGATCGATATAGAGGAATTGGAAATAGTACAAGGGGAGAACGCTTCGTTCAACATCACCTTGATCAACTATGGGAATGTACCTACCTTGGTAGAGCTTTCAGGTTCCGGTATAATATATGGAATATTAGATCTACCGAAAACGGTCACACTCCAAAAAGGCGAATCACACAAGGTCCTTGCCACTATCAATAGAACCTCTTCCATATATCCCGATTTGTATGAACTAAACTTGGAAATCACATATCTAGGGGGATTTGAGAGCTTTGTAATACCAGTCAACATCACATCGGCCTATAAACCGATAGTAGATGATAACGAATCAGAGACGGTTAAGAGGTCTTCAGATCCGAATTTGCTATTTTATATCATTGGTATAACCGTACTTTTCGTTATACTAGCAATAGGAGCCTTCTTAATTATTAGAAAGAAACGTGTGAAGGAAGAAGATGAGGACGATGATGAACTGAACGGTGTCGACATCGTGAAACCGGAGGAAAGTCCATTCATCAAATCGTCACAACCGTCGCCCCCCACGATTGAACAACAGTCACAACCATTCTCTCCGAGTGTCAAGCATTCATCATATCTTCTCAAAACTGAACGTGCAGTACCTGGAGCATTTACATTACCTCCACAACCTTTGAAAGAAGGGGAACAGTCAATCGAGAATATCCTGTCAGGAATTAAAACCGGAAAACCATTGGCTTCACCCCCTCCACCATCTCCGCAATCTCCTCCATTGGGACTTTTACCACAAGCCACGGACAGCACTACTCTCGAGACACCGCCAGTTCCGCTTCAACCTGTTCCTTCTGGACCTCAGATCGTAGGCATCGATACGCAGTTCTCAGTAAGCGATATATTCCTGATCTACGTTGACGGGCGCCTCGTAAAATCGGTATCTTTGGGTACGAAACTCTCGGAAGGAATGGACGAAGATATCATGAGCGGGATGCTAACCGCTATAACCGATTTCATCAAGGACTCGTTCTCGGAAGAATCGGGTGCGTTAAAAACTCTCCAGTACGGTAAGATGGCCATTTATCTCGAACGCGGCGTCAGTATGTATCTTGCTGTTGTATTCCACGGCCATCCTCCCCACAACCTGCGTGAAAAGATGAGATGGCTCCTGATACATCTCTGGGAGACCTACAAAATAAAATTGAAGGTATGGGACGGGTCCTACGATGGCCTTGACGGGCTGGACTCCATGTTGACGGGGTTGATGGGTCTGACGGAACCTGCTGTGCGCGGAACGGCCCCTGAAGCTCCCATGGTGGATGGCGGTTCGGGACAAGCAACCATTTCCACTGTCACAGAAGCGGTTATGTGTGGGATCTGCATGGGGGTAGTAAAACCAGGACTCGAGATCATGATGTGCTATTGCAGTGGTAAGTATCATAGAGCATGTGGAGAGAGGATCGGAACGTGTCCAAAGTGTAATACATTGCTCTCAGTTCCGGTCGAGCCACCAAAAACAATGATTGCCGCTCCAAGAGAAGAAGTACCACTACCTGCGGGTTATATGCCACCTCCTCCGGAAGAAATATTAAATGACGATACAAAGTATCTCCCCGAGTATTCTGGACAGAAAGCTGGTGAAACTGGAGATTTGAAAATCGATGTGTAAAATATACAATTATGTAAATAAATATATTACAGGGTGTTGCACCGACCAAATGCAAAGTTGACCTAATTCCACCATACT
>CAYRFL010000145.1:0-9034 GCA_964423515.1 uncultured archaeon | reverse complement strand
CGTGCTGATGTGTAAATCCGTCCCATCCTGGCACGTATTTACTTATGTCAATGGTTCGAAGCTCCTGAGATTCGCAGCTTGACAATGTTCGCGGTGTCGCAGCCTCGTAGGGGACCGATACCGCTGAATACGAAGACGGTCACTCTGTTCCCGTCTTCGCGTGTAAAGGGACGATGGAAATATCCGAAAACGTCGAGCCAGCACTGCAACTAGGTCGTCCGTATAAGGCCATCTGCGATATATAATACTTGTTGGCCTCATACTAGGGCATCTCGTTTGTGGCATTTTATCATCCGGCACGACCGCCATGCGACCACATGATCGCTGCCCGTTTCATACCTCCGCCTCCTTCCCTCCTCGGCAGGGAAAAGAAAGTTCCCATAGAACCTATTCTTCCATTCTCCACCGAACGATAAAGACCGGTCTCTACAGAAGAAATCGTTAAAAGGTACGAAGAGAAAATGGCCCCTTGACAAAAGGGGATGGGGATTCAAGGGGCCGTCACAACTGCCAGGGGGGAATGTTGTGCACGATACCATCTTCGACTTGTGTTCATATAAAGGTAGCGAGGCGATTATCAAGGTTGAGAATCACCCGAGGATCCGCCCATATGTTTTTATTTTCACGGCAAGATAATAATAAATATGGTTAATCCCTTCATATATCCCGATACAAGTTCCGGAGCAACGCCTGCTGCCTGGTCCGGGCGTGTCAATTCATTCTATTGACGGAGGTGCGGATAATGCTCAATTGGCCCAATAATGGTGAAAAAAATATCGAGATAAAGGTTAAGAACGAGGGCACCATCAAGATAACATTCCTCAAGGAGCCCCTCCGAGGAAAGAGAAAACTAAATATCGAATTCTACGGAATAGACGGCTCCCGAAGGAGCAAGACGGAGATCCCGAGCACAAGCATCTCCGACGTTATGGAAGCCATTAACAGACTCATTGGTTAGGTCCCGTCTTCACATGAGACCCGCGAAATGACCCTACAGAGGGTTTATCTCCTCGGTGGAGCCCGTATATCGCAGGAGGGTCGAGAGCGCCTCGTGATATTCCTCGGGTTCGGCACCCAGGAGCTTCTTCGTGAAGGGTTCCAGGAACTTGCCAACATCCCTCTGCTCGTCCGAGAATTTCCACTGCCTTCCGGCCGTGGCGTCGAGGTTAAGAAGGAATGCATACATGGTGGAGCGTGCCTGGGGATTCTCGGGATTCTGCTCGTCGAGATACTTCACCGCAGCTTCCTTGCCGCTGCCCTTGTACTTCTTTGCGGTGCTGTCGGCTATGAATGCCGGCACGGGCAGAGAGGCCTTTTCGTACTTGGGAAGATGGGCCACCACGGCCTTGGCGGCGCTGACCTCCCTCGCGCGGCGCAGGAGGTCGCCGATCTCGCCGGCATCCGCCGCCCCCTCGGAATGCAGCTTCTTGGCCACCTTCTTGTCACCGCTGGCCGCCAGAAGGGCCCAGTAACCGTAATCCTTCCAGTACTCCGATAGAACCAGGGTGAGAGACGGTCTCTTCTTGAACAGTTTCGGCGTTCGGACGCGTTTGAGCACAGCCTCCAGGGCCGATCTCTCCAGGTCGGACGGATTCGTATGCTTGAAGAAGGCAGGAAGATTGCCTGAGAAGCAGCGGCCGTCATACAGGAAAATGTCCTCCCCCGACGAAGAGTAGCCCTCCCAGATGTTCTCGTACTGCCTCTTGACCAGCATGTGATCGTTCAGCTTGTAATCCCGGTATTCATCGTACAGCTCGTCCTGGGTCTCGTCGATACCGGCGAAGATGCAGGTCTTCTTTCCTTCCCGGCATTCGGGACGGAAGATCACCTCTACCGTGAAGTCACGCCGCACGTTGGGCCCGGCAATGAGAGAGGCGAGCTTGCCCAGGGTGTGGGAGGTCCGATCGCGCAGGGTCACCTCGTCCACCGCCACGATGGAATTGGCGCTCTCCCACGTGATCCCGAGATAGGGGATCCTTGACTGGGTGCCGTCCTTGACCCTGGCGGATTTCAGATGCTTGGAGACGAACACGTCCTTCACACCTCCCCTCTCCCGCAGCCCGAGCTCCAGCTGGGATACCGCATACTTCACGAAACCATCGGGAGGGGACGGTTTTGAACCCGTGCATATCATCCCTTCCTTGGTGGAATAGATGTAAATCCCCTTCTTTTCGGCAAGCTCGAGATAGGCCATAAGCCGGTATTCCCTGTGATCGTAATGCTGTATGCCGATTAGTTTCCTCTGATCGGTCTGCCCGATCATTGCATACGGGATCTGCCCGAAGGGAGTCTTGAAGAGACCCATGAACGGGGTCGTGTCGGAGTGCAGAAGGGACAGCGTCGCGGCATAGGCTCTCGATATCTTGTCCCCCCTCTTGGCCAGTGAACGCAGCTTCTTTCCATTGTCGCTGAAATTGCTTATTGCGGTTATCCTCTTGCGCACCTTGGCAATTGGACATCTCCTGCATTTACCTGCACACTTGGGAATGACCAGTTCCGGATTGTGTCCGATGATCCTGGCCTTCCGCTTCAGCTCCTTCTCCTGCACCTTGGAAGTGGACCTTGAACCGGTCCGTACCTTGTAATGCTTCTTGCTTTCGAAAAGACCCATGATATGCCCCGGCCCTCGTATTATCTGCATTACCATATAATATTTTATCTTCTCATTTATTCGGAGATTCCTCAGAGAGATGCCCTTCAGATCACAAGGGGATGTCAATATCCGGAACGCTACCCTCGAAGAATGATAAAAATACATTAATAAGAAAATTACTTTTTCTGCGGACATGACCCAAGAAGACGACGCATCGAGGGATGAGAACCTGGCAAATGGGAACGACGACGAAGAGGAAGGTATGAAGGAAGACCCTTTCCTGAAGGACGATATGGGATTCGGTTCCGGCAGGGGACCGGGGAAAATCGGCTCCTTCGTCTCCAAGATGGGGCCCATCCTCGAGAACAAGGACATGTTCTTCACCATTGTCGATAACGCTGTCCTTCCCCAGCTGAACGAGGTACTGGATAAATATCTCTACGGGGAGTACATGAACCACAAGGCCAAGTTCCTCTTCAGCTATCACCAGAGCCTCAAGGAAGCGGGATTTTCCGACGAGAGGGCGGGAAGGCTGGTGGAGATCCAGGCCGAGAAGGATTCCTTCTTCAAGTTGCTGCTGGAAGTAATGCCCGACGTGATACACATCATATCGAAATTCACGCCCAAGAGAGGGATGGATGCCCGGGAAGAAATCCTCTGAGATGCCCGAAGTGAATCCCCCTCAACAGCGCGATGTTCGATCTCCCGCACTTTCCGTATGGTTAAGGGAACCGGAAGATGCGGCAATGGCCGCGGCGGGTCCGACGGTATGCACTCGGGATTTTTCAGACACAATATATATACAAAAAACGTTTTGCTCACCTCGGAGCTGGCCACGGATGTTCCACCATTCTCCTGAGCTGCTCGAAATGATGACAGCGGACCAATATCGCTGTCGGAACCATCTCGCTATATCCCGCATATGCCGTTCATTCACCATTCTTCACACACGCCCCTGGGCGGGGATACACAGCCAAGGACAGGATTAAAACAGAAGCAAAACGGGGTCGACATTTGCCTAAGACGGATTATCAGCGCCTGATCAACAACATCTGCTCCGACATCATTCCGGAGCCGCATTTCAAGTACCTCTTCATGAAGGTGTTCAGTCCGGCCAGGATCGGATACGGAAGCGTCACCTGGCCCGGGGGCCAGATATACAACTCCACAATAGGCGTTCACTGCGGCCTGGGCATGAGCACCGTGATAACCGATTCCGTGGTGGGGGACCATTCCATCGTGTGCTCAAAGGCGGAGGTCACTGAAGCCGAGATAGGGGACCACTGCTTCGTGGCGGCCAATGCCCGAGTTACCGGCAAGATACCCGACAGGTCCTTCGTCACCGGTACCAACCGCATTCGGCCGAGGAACTTCGAGCCTAAACCCACAAGGAGAAACCTGACGAAGATAAGATTCGAGGGTTATCCCGTTTGGGACTGGGAGATCGTTCTCCGGGAGTTCGGCATCTACAGATTTCTTTCCCTCGTACCCCAGCACTTCTTCACCAATTCAATTGCGAACAAGAGCAGAAACAGCCGCTCCAAGACCACCCTCTCGAAGATGTACTGCCACGTGGAGAAGGGGGCCGAGATACATTACTCGGCAGTGCTGGACTCCATGTTTCCCCAGAACATCTACATTCGCAGTGGCGCGGTCATAGGGGCGGACTCCCTTATCCTCACCCATTCATTCGTGGACGAGGCGGGATACGTGCTGGAGAGAGGGACCAACGAGGTGGGGGAGAATGCCCGGGTGGGGGCGGACAGTGTGGTCCTGCCGGGGGTCGAGATCCCCCCGGACGTCAGGATCCCTCCCTCGTCCCTGGTCACAGTTTCGGGGCCCTACCTGATAAAGGAGAACGAGAAGCTCGGTTGGGACGACATAAGGTAATCTGCATAGAATAATATATGCGTACGAACATAACGGAAATGACGCTCCCGGTTCTCCATATCCCCGATCCATGCCGGAGCAAACAGGGTGTGAGATATGTACGCAGATCGTTCCTACCGCCATAGGAGTTTCCAACGATGGTTCTGCATCGCCATATCCTTCTTTCTCGGTACAGGATACCTGGTGCTTCTACCGGCAGTGGCCGAGCCGGACCTATCCGTATTTTCAAGCGGCAGCGGCGAGGCAACGCTGCTCTTCCCTCCGGGCGGAGGCGCCGTGACCAACGTGAGCATCTCCCTTGAGAAGGACAGGAAGATACATGATTTCACGCTGAACCTTCACGGCGGAATGCATAACGGAAGCTATCCGGGCAACGTGGGGATGGATGTTGGAGGGGACGGGACGGCTGAATGGTCCCGGCAGGGCATCCTCAACAGGACGGTCACGGTGAACGGGTCCGATGTGGCGGATGCGTTGACCTCCATACTGTCCTCCGGGGATAGCGGACTCCAGAACGTCGTTCTCAAGTTCACGTCGGCAAGCCAGGGGCGATTGGTTCTTTCCGGGTTGATGGTGAACTACAACGGGGCTCCCCGTGTGAACCTGAGCAATGCCCCGGCCGGCGAGATACCCCCACAGTTCCTGGAGGAGGACGGATCCGCCTCGTATCCCGGCCTGGACCTCGACAGGTTCTTCGATGACGATAACGGCGACGAGCTTTCCTATAACGTGACGAATCTGAACAGCGGCCCGCATATCTCTGCAAGGACGGAGAACGGAAGGATATTCTTCTCGACCACCGAGGACTGGTTCGGCAGCGAGACCCTGGACGTCACAGCAACAGACCCCTTCGGGGAGGAGGCGAGGGCCTCGCTGGTCGTCAAGGTGAACGGGACCGGCGATATCCCGCGGTTCTTATCATTCGATCCGTTCGAGGAGGAAGTGAACCTCAAGGAGGGGGACAGCATTACGTTCTCCGCCGAGGTGGACGATCCCGATGAAGAGGGCCTAAACTACCGATGGTTCGTGGGAGGCGACGAGGTGAGCGGAGAGGACGGAACGAACTACACCTACTCGCCCGGTTACGAGGATGCGGGGAGCGTGTCAGTGCTTCTTCGGGTGATGAGCGGGAGCGACTACATATCACATGGGTGGACGGTGGAGGTGGAGAACGTGAACTTCGATCCGGTGGCGGTCATCGAGAATCCCAGGGTGCTCACCGGGGGCGCAACCTACAGCTCGGACGTGGAGACGAACCTGTCCGCCAGGGGCTCTTCGGACCCGGACGGATACCTGGCATCCTACCTATGGACGTCCGACCGCGACGGCGAGGTATCCCGGTTCAGATACGATTCCGTGCTCCTGTCCCCGGGGAATCATACGCTCACCCTCACGGTGACGGACGACGAGGGGGGGAGGGCTTATGCCAGCGTGGATGTCACTGTGGAGGGTATTGGAGTGCTGGTAGATCGCGATGAGAAGGGTGAAAGCGGAGCCCCATGGACGATAATTATTATCATAATAGCCGTTGCCATCCCGGTGGCGGGGGCCGTGGCGGCAGCCGTCATCGTGAAGAGAAGAGGAAGAAGCTCACTTGCCGGTGGACCGGATGCTACCGGTCATACGGGGAGAGAAAGACGGTCGGCAAACGACGGCACGAAGGGAGCTGGGGACGATGAGAGCGACGAAGAAGGCGGCCGCGAGAGAGTCCCGAGCCGGGAAGGGGAGAAAGGCGGGGGCGGCAAGGAAGGGGGGTCCGGGACGAGCCCGCGAATCTCCGGGGAGATGACCGTGGGCGAGAAAGAGCGCTGCCAGGTCTGCAACAGGGATCTCCTGTCCTCCCGAAACGCCTACATATGCAGGTGCGGCGCCCTGTTCCACATAAAGTGCGTCATACCCGACTGCCCCTCCTGCGGATCGGATACTAAGAAGTGTCTCAGGGCCATCGTCGTGAAGGGTGCGGGGGCGGCCGTAAATGAAAGCGACAGAAGGAGAAGGAAGAAGACAGACGGTGGATGGATGGCGGTGGAGAGCGCCGCATCACCGCTCACCGGGAACGAGAAGAAGGTAGGGGGCGGCAAGGGGGGCGGGGGTCAAGGAATTCCGGTCATCGGGATGAAGGGTACGAAAAGAGATAGATAGGTCCAGGATACGTTCTCACGTACCGGAAGAAACCATGGCCGGGGTATGACCGGAACCGGAGTACGATCGAAAGGGCGGCAACACATCGACAGGCAGGATAGCGGAGGATACCGATGGACCAGGGAAAACGGGAAACAAGGGGCAGAGGCAGGAATGAGGGCAGGGGCGGGGGCAGGAACATCAGGGCTGCCACGTGGATCCCACCCGACCAGCTCGCACACCTGGTGAGAAAATGCCTCGATGAGCTGGATTACGAGTTCGAGAGGAGCAGGTCCCAGAAGAGTTTTTCCAAGCTCGTTTTCGTACTGCCGCTGCCGAAGAACACCTACGTCTTCGATTTCCTCGTCAAGAAGCCGGTGGAGTTCAGGATAATGATATACGAGACCCACCCCACACCGTCGGCTGTGGTACACTTCTTCGAGGTACACGGCCTTCGCGAGCGCAGTTCGCCGCATATCAGGAAACTGGTGGCCCGCATGGTGGAAAAGATGCCGCGAAAGCCCTGGAAGTTCTCGTTCTCGGAGCGCTTCCGATACGGGTTCCTGGCCCCGGAGTACGTCATCGCAAGGAGAAGATGGAGGGCGCTGGGGGCGGAGTGAGTGGAATACAATATTACCTTTTGATTGACTCTCTTCAATTTAGCGGGCTCGATAGCGGGGGCGGGGAAAAGGGGTGGTGTACGCGGACGCGAGCCCGCTACAAATAGAACAAAAATGTAACATAAGTACTCTACAACGAGGGCGACAGCCCTCGTGGGAGGCGCGAGCCGACCCTAAAATGGAAACGGGGCGTTCGAGAAGGCAGGTATGGGTGAGAAATAGGATGATTCTGCGGAATAGTCCAAAAGGCGGGATCACGGAGCCCGAGGTGGGCAATTTACTTACGGGTCATCTGTGGATTCGGCCACTAGTAAAGATCGCCTTGGCGATGTTAAAGCAGGCCCACCCCCGAAGCTCAACGAACAATGGTTGGGGCCCCAAGTCACATGGAGGGACGGAAGGACGAAACGCTGGTGCTCCGTTCGCAGAGATTGTTATATCCATTTTCGGGCTTACGTTCATTGTATCATACCTCCGTATGTAAGCAATTTGTACATGGTCTGGACAGTATATTTAATTCCAATCGACCACAGTGTAACTAACCCGGTCCGGACAATCGGCCAATATGACAATAACACCCAAATCCCGCCCAATACACGGCCAACAAGGGCATACCGCCCACTGACAGATAAAAGAAAGACCTCCCCCTGAAATACTCCCCCGAGAAAGGGCACCTCCGGCCCTCTCGTTTACTTTCACTTTTTACGGGTAAAAATCGCCCTCGGAGAGCCGGTTTTACTGTTGCTCCCGGTCCCCTGGCTTTGGGCACTACATTAACCCCATAGGGGTTATTTGGCCCAAATCAGGCGTTTATCCCACCGGATAAATAATATCGGGCGTCCATTCGAAAATACCTTCGAATGGCGCCTAACAAAAACAAATTTGAAACCTTCGATATGCATATCTGTGAATCGGAGGTTTCAATAGAGGCAAACACGTTAAGTCATGACGTGGCAAACTCAAAAAAATTATACGGATGTCTGATAAATATAATTCTCTGCTTTGACATCCATTACTATTTTCCTTAGATGTTCAATTTCTTTATTTTCCTTCAATTCTTCTTCTGAACACACACCCTCTTGCTCTTCGCAAAGAGCCTTTAATTCCCTGAATATTATCGTGTACTCCTTGTCTTCTTCCGCCATGATGTTCACCTACAATATATTCCTTCCATGTTCAGCTTCAATCCTCTTTCTATGCTCGCTAATATCATCACCCTTATTGCATTTTGGACATATATATATATTGTCCTTAGGAAAAGGGGATGCCCCAGGCACTGGTGGGGCTCCTTCATCAAAATTCGCTTGAATCTGATTTTGCGCACCACAATGTGGACACTTTCTCTGAAGCATTACAACCATTCCTACAGGTTGAGGTGGTTGGATTGGAATTGGTTGTCCAGGCATGGATTGTGCATTCATTACTTGAAGTTGAGCAGAGCGGTATATTTGGGAATTTGGCGTTTCATATATCTTAAAAATCGGTGATCTCTCGAATGACATTCGTAATAGCGTGTAATACCTACGAATTGCATCGCATAGAGCTCCATCTTCGCAATAATCCGTTATTTTCAGGCCCATTTCTTGAAAATTATGTAAATAGATGGATCTTCCATGCGTTAGCCAACGTCCATGATCACAGAGAATATCTGCAATTTCATACGCACGAGCTACTTTTTCCTTTTCTGTTACCTGTTCGCCAGTCGATCCATGTTTCTCCCAATGTTGAAACTTATACTTTGACAACCATTCTCTAACCACAGTAGTTCACTAATTTACCTCCCTGACAAAGACATTATTGAGCTGGCATT
>CAYRFL010000144.1:0-9073 GCA_964423515.1 uncultured archaeon | reverse complement strand
TATTCGTTTTGTTACGTTTCCAACCCTTTTCTGTTGATGTTCGTCACTTCAAATAGTGAACCCTCATGCCGATATCCCTGTTTCCTGTAATACTCATCAACATCGGACATTACATATACCGTATGACCCGGATGATCGGCACATATTCGCTCCATCAACTTCCGTCCGATGTTCCTTCCCCTGTGATCCGGCCTTACAAGCAGATCACAGACATACAGGTAAAAACCACAATCATCGATGGAACGAGAATAACCGCACAGGACATCACCTTCATACGCCACATATGTGATCGAGTCATCCAGGGCCAACCTGTACCTGTCCGATACGTCATCGGCGGAATAACAGGTCCATTCTTCTCCCTCATCCACGATCATCTTCATCAACTTGTCTTCATCATCGTTCCTGTCGTACGCCCTGATGTGCATCCGGTTCCCTCCAATGTCACTGAGAAATCTACTATGGACAATAAAGAATAAGTACGTTATGAAAATATAAATCGGCCGTGCGCTTAGAATGTAACGACCTTATCCGCCTCTACCACCCATCTGGTGAGCTCACTCATGTTGCTGAATTCGACACCCTCTATTAATAGAAGCTCCTTCATTCCACGCGACTCGATGCAGCTTCCACAAGCTTTTACCTGTGCCCCGTTGCGGATCGCTGCATCCAGCATACGCTCGATGTTATAATATCCCTTATGCGTCGATTGGGAGGGAAGGGCGCATGCCACCGCATCACCCATCAAAAATATATTTATTTCAACTTCCTTATGCTCACCCCGCAATGTCATTGCCAGCCTTAAAGCATTGTACGCCTTTTCGCTTCCGTACGGTGCATCATTGATCAATATTAATATCTTCATGTCCTTGCCTCCTTTTCGTGTGAAGCCGTTCCATTCTGTCACGACTTTGCATTTTGTCAATGGTGCGAATAATTCGCAGCTTGACAATGTTTGCGGTGTCTTGCAGCCTGTAGATTTCGCTTGCGAAATCGAAGGCTCAGTTGAGCCCACGGGGGTCAACGGAGTAAAGCGGGAGCCCGTAGGGATACTTCCCGAGGGCTCAGGCGTATCTTTGATGCGCCAGAGTGTAACGGGAGCCCCGTAGGGGACCGATACCGCTGAATTAGAAGACGGTCACCTTGTTCCCGTCTTCACGTGAAAATCTGTTTCTGTTCTCGTCGAACCTATCATCGTATCTTCGAGCATTCTCTTCAAAGACTTCAACGCCATTCATATGTTCCATCCTTTTTTTCTACACCGCCGAGATGTCTGATTGTCGGTTGTTCATGTCCAATTCCATGGGTGCGAAGTTGCCCCGCCTTTCCAATATTATTTCAACAGATGGTCAGGGAAAATCCGATAGGCTCAAGATGAAGTATCATTACGGATATTCACAAACATCATTTATATTGAACATCCTGTTCAAAATCCTTTGCAGCAGATTCAAGCTCTTTCCTTTCAACCCGGATCTTACCTCCAACTTCCTCAAATTGAAGATTGATAGGCATACAGCAACCTGGATCCCCGCTGTTTATTGCATTAACGGGATACATGCATTTTTCTGTCTCACAGATGATATAATCGCCTTCATGTATCCAACCGGTGTTCCCCGGATGACGCTTGACACAAAGGTCAATGGCAGCATGGTATGCTTTATCCGATCCCTGCACCAGAAAATATCTTACATTAGTTCCATTGGCAGTTAGATAGCTATATTTATGGAGCTTTCCATCGCTCAATTCGGATGTCGGTACGACCACGTAATTCCTGTTCTCATCAATTTCAACGGTTGTCACTTTGGTATACGGGGTGTCAATATCGGAATCGACATTACGATATACGAACCATACGATCACGGGCACAAGGATAATTATGGCAACTATGCCTAGGAATTTAAATTGCCTTTTTCTACGGTTCTCCTTCATTATCAACCTTTTTTGGGCGGGGCTCAAACCATCTCCCTTTCCGTCGGAGAATCCTTCGGTACCCAGCCCATGAATCTTGCGAAGATGCCTGTCCAGATTCCATGATTTCAATCTGGTACCACATTCCGGGCATTCGGAGTAATCCTCCGTTTCCGTTTTCACTGACCCTTGAGCTTGTCCATGGACCCTGTGCAAATGCCTTTCCAGATTCTCCGGTTTGACCGAACAGCCGCACTCAGGACAGGTTCCCAATTTGGTTTTCTTCGGAGGCATATGAGATCACTTCGAGGTGTCTTTTACGATCATCGCATCAACGAATCGGTTCAAATCGCCATCGCCCTCATCGGAATCCGCCGACACCTTACCGTCAACGAGTTTTATAATCCTATCCCCGTATCTGGCAAGCTCGAGGTCGTGGGTTATAAAGACAATGGTCAGTCCCCTTGCCCTCAGGTCCTTGAATATTTCCATTATCTTCTTCCCGGCCGTCCGATCCAGATTTCCTGTTGGTTCATCGGCCAGGACGATGTTGGGATCATTTATGAGGGCCCTCGCAATGGCCACCCTCTGTTTCTCCCCGCCGGAGAGTTTCGAGGGGATATGTTTCAGGCGATCCGAAAGACCGAGCTCGGAAAGCGCGAATTTGGCCGATCCCTTGTCCACAAGGCTGTGGAACTGCTGGGCCACCATGACATTTTCCAGAGCGCTCAGATATGGTATGAGATGATATTCCTGGAATATGATGCCAATATTTTCACGGCGGAACTTGGTGAGGGCTTTCGAGTTCAGTTCACCGAGTTTTTCATCCCTGACCTTGATAATACCCGAAGTCGGTCTGTCCAGACAGGAGATCATGTTAAGAAGGGTGGTTTTTCCCGAACCGGAAGGGCCCATTATCACGGTCCATTGACCCTGGTAAATCCTCAGACTTACATTGTCTATGGCCAATGTCTTCTGGTCATATCTCCTTGATACCCCATCTATTTCAATAGCAACCTTTTTCATGTTATTACCCTTATAGAACACTGACCGGATCGACCTTCAATGCCTTTCTTATGGGCACTACCGATGCCAGAACCACCGTTCCGAAGGCCACACCGAATGAAACCAGTATGATCCACCATCGCACGACGATGGTACTATCGAAAACATAGATACCGAGCAAGCGGGATATCAGGATGCCTACCCCGAATCCCAAGAGTCCTCCTATTACAGCGATAATGCAACCCTCTCCGAAGAAGAGCAATCCGATGGTCGAATTGTTGGCTCCCACTGCCTTCATCAACCCGATCTCCTTGCGGCTTTCCATAACGCTCAGCGTCATGGTGGTCATTACGGCTATGACGGAGGTTCCGACGGCGATAATGGAGATGAAACCCACCAGATTCTCGATGAGGTCCAGGGTATTGCGCTCGGCACTGGCGATCTGCCTAACTGTCAGAACATCTATCCCCGGGACTTCCCGTTCAATTATCTCCGCTATATCATCGGGATAACAATTATTGCATAACGTGGAAATGTGAAGTATATTGATCTTGTTCTCCTTGTTCGTGAGGTTCTGAACCGCATCCAGGTTTGCAAATATCCTGGAATCGTCCTCCCCACCGGTACTGACTATCCCGGTTATCCTGAACACCTTTGAATTGTTGTACTCGTATGTTCCGGTCTCGTTGCTGAATGCCTCGGCGTACTCCAGCAATATACGATCTCCGACGCTTTTGCCTAGTTTTTCCGCAGCGGTCTTTCCCAGAACCACCGAGGAATCGTCCTCCGGGTATTCACCGGTGATACTCCACCATGCATTGATGAAAATCAGTTCATCGAACCATGTTCCGGCAAGTAAGACATCGCTCTCATCATCCACGGTTACCACAGAATAGACAAAAGCATTCACACCGGGTTCCACACAGATCTTGCCTTCATATACTTCCAGGGGAAGTTCCCTGAACTTAATGGCACTTGCCTCGGGTATGTATTTTGTCTCGCTAATGGAGCCGATGTCCATCCCGCCAATTGTAAGCTCAATATCCTCGCTTTCCGGTACCGCTATGAGATTGGGGCCGTAATCCCTCAGTTCCATAGCAATCTTATCCTCCATATCCAGAGACACCATGAGCAATGCCGTGGCTATGGACACCCCTATGATCAGGGCGATTATGGGAAGAATATAGCGGGCTTTCCTCATTATGAAGGATTTATAGATGAGTGTGAGATATATTCGATCACCTGCTGGATTTTTTTTTGTGAACTCGGACAAGAAGAATAAGAATCCTAGCTCGATTCATCAATCCTCTTCTCTCCCCCGTTGTTTTTCCTTATGGTATGCGTATGTTAATTTTCCTGAGCACTCCCAATGAAGTCGCACGTCATTGTCCGAATGACATGGCATTTCAAAATGGAAACCAGTTTCTTTCCTCCCAAGCGGAAATTCAGAAAAGCACCATATCTATTTGCATTCCTTGCATTCACACAGCTGCTCTATCTCGGCGGATAGTGTATTTATCCTTCGTAAAGTATCCAATATCTCGGGATTGGTTACCCGATACAGGATCCTCTTTCCGTCCCGCCTGCTTGCCACCAACCCGCAGTTTCGAAGTGCCCTGAGATGGAATGAAACGAGGGTCTGCTCAAGCTCCGTCACTTCCATTATCTCATTGACACACCGTTCTCCCATCTCGAGACTCCTCAGGATCTTTCTCCGGTTTCCATCGACTATGCATTTCAGGAAAGTCTCTTCTTTCATATCTGCCACCACTCATATGGGTGGCAACTTATATGTATGTCGACAAATATATAACTGTCGGTTTGTTAGTATTGAAATCACGGAGATGATCGTTGATGGGTACCGGGGACGAAGAGATCAAGAAGATGGTACGAAAACAATACGGTAAGATCGCACACGGCAATATCTCCTGTTGCGGAACGGCCGAGCCCTGCTGCGGAAGTGGGAGCTTGGCGGGGGAATTGAGCAAGAGCCTGGGTTACTCGGATAAAGAAGTTGGCGGGGTACCGGAAGGTTCGAACCTGGGTCTCGGATGCGGTAATCCCCTGGCATTCGCCTCACTTACAGAAGGAGAATGCGTGCTTGACCTCGGTTCCGGTGCGGGCTTCGATTGCTTTCTCGCAGCTCAGAGGGTAGGTGTGAGCGGGAGAGTGATCGGGGTGGACATGACGCCGGAAATGATCGAAAAGGCAAGAGAGAATGCTGAGAAGGACAAATATGAAAATGTGGAGTTCAGACTCGGGGAAATTGAAGACCTGCCCATCGACGATAACTCGGTCGACGTGGTCATCTCGAACTGTGTGATCAATCTTTCGCCAGACAAGGCTGGTGTCTTCAGAGAGGCATTCAGAACCCTACGTCCGGACGGAAGGATAATGATCTCGGACATCGTACTGCTCAAGGGACTACCCGATTTCATCAAGGACAACGTCGCAGCGTATGTGGGCTGCGTCTCCGGTGCCATATTGAAGGATGAGTACGTGGAAGGCATGAGAGCGGCGGGTTTTCAAGATATCAAAGTGATCGAGGAGACGCCTTTTCCCATCGAATTTATCCTGAATGATCCGACTGCCAGGGCAATCATTGAAAAAATGAAAATCACAAACAAAAAAATAGAGGAGCTCGCAAGTTCGATCATAAGCATCAAAGTTTGTGGAATCAAATAGAATACCGATATGGAGAGATTCCCAGTCATTATCGGGCCTGAAACGTTAGAATGTGACGTTGATCGTACATTCAAATGGGCAGACACCATTGTATAATGTCAATGGTGAAAACCTTGATGCCCATTTCATTCCGTTGAATTGGAAATTCAACTGCACCTTCGAAAACCGGTGTTTTCTACAGGTGTATCTGCGACACATTTAGTCCTTTCGAGTCCTGGTGCATCATAGATACACTTGGCTTTGCCCGTTTCACTCCGGGGCATATATGCCCCTGCACCCTCGGGGCGTTACCCTGCGGGTGCCGAGGCGTGACTCGGCAAATCGTTACTCGAAAGGTTTCGACAAAAAGTCGAAGATTTCAGCTTGACAATGTGCGCAGAATCGTGGGCCCGTAGGAAACAGAATGTTTCCGAGGGATCAGGGGTATCTTCGATGCCCCGGAGTTTACGGGAGCCCGTAGGACCGATTCTGCTTCATCTTAACTAATCGTCATTCTCCTGTGGAACATCCGAAGGATGATGGAGTTTGGGGAGGAGCAGCCACCGGTGGCGCTGAAGCGCGGGATCACGGAGCCCGATGCGGGTGCTCTACTTGCTGGTCATCGGTCGAGAAATCGGTCTATTACGTTTCCAACCTTCTCTAATTCCCACTAATCCCCCTCAATCCCTTCTCTAGCTCCTCCAGCCCCTCCTTCAGCAGCTCCTCATCGTTCAGAAACGTCAGCCGAAAGTGCCCGTCCCGTCCGAAATACTCTCCGGGCGAGATCAGAACCCCCCGCTCCCGGAGAAGCCGCCGTCCGAGCTCCACGGAGGGCATCTCCATCGCATACCTGGGAAAGCACATTATACCGCCGTCGGGCTCCACCACATCGAGGATGCCTTCCATCCCCTCCATCCATTCTCGGACTTTTCTTTTGTTGTTGTCGGCCACCCTCCGAAAGCGCGAGAGCAGTTCTCGCCTTGCGAGCTTCAATGCGGTGCCGTTCATGATCTCCGACAGGAGCGACGAGGCCGCGCTGCAGAGCTCCTTCGCCCTCTGGCAGAGCCTCGCGGTCCCCTCGTCGGCGATTATCCATCCCGTTCGCGACCCGCCTAGACCGTAGAGCTTGGAAACGCTGCAGGTCACCAACACCGATCCCATTCCCGCGTGGGTCCTCTCGGGTATATCGGCAGCATCTAGGAACATCTCGTCTATGAGAACGTGGGCGCCGCAATCGCTGGCGATATCCGCGATTTCCCGCACCAGCTCCCGCCTCATGACCACCCCGCTGGGATTGTGGAGGTTCGTAAGGACTATCATCGACGTCCGCCGGCTCACCAGTTCGGAGAGCAGTTCCAAATCGGGCAGGAAGCCATCCTCGGGGCGCCTCTCCAGTGGAACCACCCTGGCACCCAGCATCTCGGGCACCTCCCACATGGGCTCGTATCCCGGGCGCTCGACGATGACCTCGTCCCCGGGCCCCGCCAGCGCAAGGAACGATACTAGATTTGCCTCGCTGCCTCCTGCCGATGTTACTATGTTGCCGGTACCGCATCCGTAAATGTCAGACAGCGCATCTTTCAGAATGGGATGACCGAAGGGATCGTTGACGGCCAGGTCGAAATCCCCGTGTATCTCGTATCCGGTCAATTCCTGCACCTCTGAGAATGTTATTCCCTTTATGGTGCTGTTGGCAAAGTCGTATCGGCTCTTTTCCTTACTTGTTAAAATCCAGTCGAGAAGTCGGAATTCGGGTACATTCATATGCACTCCCTCGGGATATGGTAGACCTTTATCATATGATGCGGATGATACTTCTTCTTGGCGGTGCGAAGGCCCGCGATTCCCATGTCCGGCTCCCGGTTAATGTACAGGAAATCCCCGGCCAGTATCCTCGCCGTCTCCCGGTTTATCGCCTGGTAGATCCCCTTGAAATCGAAGTTCGCCTTCTCGTAATGGACTATACCCATCTTCTCGTCCATGGGCTCGAAGACCGAAAAGGCCTCGATCTTCCCGTCGATCCTTATGGCCAGCCCGCGAAGGTCCAGCTCGAAAAAGAAATTGAGAGCGTTCTGGACAGCTATCTTCTCACTCTCCAGGAGCGGTGCTTCCTCGCAGCCCCTCCTGACACACCACCGTCTGAGAAAATCCATCACTTCATCCATGTTGGCGGGTGTGATGGGCTCGGTGACGTATTGATAATTGCGTTCAAAGTAGTTCAACTGGTTCCTTATCTTCAGGTATCTTTTACCCCGCAGTTCGGCCAGGTCCCTGGATAGATAAACGTAATCGAAGAAATCCCTATGCTCGTGGAACTCAAGGGAGCCGCATGTCGAGGATAACCACTCCCTCATTTCCGAGTCCACCACCGATATCGGCGGCTCGGTCCCCGATTTCCTGGCAAGGGCGAACACCTGTCTCACGGCTTCCCGGTCGGCGGGGCCCTTGGGAGGTCTGAACTTCTTCTTGCCGTTCCTTTCGGTCATTATCACGACGGAATCGCCGATCTGAGCATATTTATAGCGCATGTAATGCTGCCAGCAGACCATGGTGGAAAAGACGTAGTCGGAATGGCCGGGGGGATAGCTCCTGTGGAAAGCGTCGAAAAAGGATTTATCCTCGAGAGTGATCTGCTTGAAGTCGTTCTCTGAGAGCATTATTCATCCCCCGGCAGGAACACCATTGGCCTCCCGGGCAGTATGGAAAAGCCCAATGGACTGTAGAAGTCCTCGGTCCCCTCTTCTGCAACGAGCCCGATCCATTGTATCTTTTTTTCAATACATCGGCCCACCAGAGCTTTCAGGATCTGTCGGCCTATACCCTTGCCGCGATGTTCGGCCAGAACCACCAGGTCCTGTACGTATGCATCGCTGAACCCGTCGGAAACGAGCCTTCCCATTCCCACGGCCCGGCCCGTATTTCCATCCACCGCCACCACGAATGCAAAGCTCCCTTCCATCATGGGACGTAGCCCTTCGGGATCGTAATGATCCTTCCACCAATCCCCTGCTCTGTAGAGCGCCACGATCTCGTCCTCGGGCCATGACTTGACGAAACGTACCTCTATGCTCTCATCGCATTCTGTTATATCCCCATCCATGGAGTATCCCCGCGAGGGCTATCGTACGAAAGATATTTCACGATTATGGTGATATTTTTTTCACACCGAGCCCAGAACCGCTCTATTCCACGGCTCCCTTCGGCGCCCCCAATGCCCTATCGTACTGCATGGGGTGGGAAGGGTTCTCGACAACTGGCCGTGGTATGAATCATTCATTTCGTTAATAACATTAATAAATGGTGTGTTCATTCAAATGGTTATTACATAAACCATGATGATAGATTCGTGGTGGTACATTGGAAAATGCAGATCATCCAGATAATATATCCCCCGATAAGGCACAAACTCGGAAGTCGTCACCCCTTCCCGTAGCAGCGGGTCTAATCATGCTCATCACGGGTATTGTTTCGCTGGGTTTTTGCATATATTATCTTTTCA
>CAYRFL010000143.1:0-9241 GCA_964423515.1 uncultured archaeon | reverse complement strand
GCATTCCCATATAGGGGGAATGCTTTTAAAAACATTTTTCATGCTGTCAAATGTTTCCTGCAGGCATCTTGCATTGGTGATCCTGTTACTGTTCATGTTCAGCTTGACATCGTGTTCAATGGCGGAAGAGCCCCCGCAGGACCGGTCGAGCATTTCTTCGGAAAAGGACGATGGATCATTACGGGACGAATCCCCCGATGGGAACGCATCGTACGTATGGCTTGTGGAGGAGGAGATAGAACCCGGGGGCATCCTGCTGGGTCAGCCTCTGTCGGTCAAGGCGTGCATACACTATGACATACCGGTGGAAGTGTTTCCGGATGATGTCCTGGAAACGGAGATCCATATCAGTATAGTGAACGAAACGGGGACCGAGGTATCCGTTGTCATGGAAAGGTCGGTGATGATCGAGGGTTTGCAAAATCGGTCAAACGGTGTGAAGATATTTCGTGTAACAATTCCTCATGAGGCCATTCGGGATCATATCCAATTTAATTCACGGAAAACGCCGGATTTGGAACGAGCCCCGAATTATATGATGGTGGAGGTGAGTATCAATTCGAAAGGGGGTCATAACCATTCCTTCGAAAACGGCAGTGTGAATGACCACGTTATTTCTGAGCTATATGCCGTTGTACTTCCTAGTGGATGTCGTGGATGCCCCTCCTTTTCCCCATCCATATTTTCCCTGCTTGTAGGATTGGCGATCGTCTCTTTGTGCGGCATTTCTCCACGTAGCATTTTTAAATTTCGTCCCAATTTATAAATCATATCCGCTTGTTCCATGAATTTACGCCCACATAGAATTGACATAATCGGGGATTTTTATCGGTCATTTCAAAGGTAATTGGAATGGGACGCACAAAAGATAAAGAAAGAACCGGGAAAGTCCGGTCTTATTCCCTCGGCTGCGCCGTCTGGGAAACGACCCTTGCCTGCAACATGAACTGCACCCACTGCGGCTCCAGCGCGGGTAAGGCCCGGCCGGACGAGCTTGACACTTCCGAAGCAATAAGGCTCTGCGAGGAGCTGGCGGAGGTCGGCTGCGGGACGGTGGCACTCATGGGCGGCGAGCCCCTGGTGCGACCGGACTGGGCGAAGATCGCCACATGCGTTCGGGACCTTGGTATGGAACTCTCTATAGTCTCCAACGGGCTGCTGGTGGGAAAATACATAGATCGTATCGCGGCCCTCGGGCCCAAGGTGGTGGGGATCAGCCTCGATGGCCTGGAGAAGACGCACGACGGCATCAGAAGGGAGGGTTCTTATAAGGCCGCTATGAAAGCCATAAAGCTGCTGAGAGACCGCGACATTCAGGTCACGGTCATCACCACAGTCAGCAGAACGAATTTCAACGACCTCGGGCGGATGAAGGATATCATACGGGGAACCGGCGTGAACTGGCAGGTCCAGGTGGCAATGCCCCTCGGGAATTTCGACAGGAAGCATCTCATAGATCGTGAGGACTACTATGCCGTTGCCATGTTCATAGCCTCACAACGGATAAAACATCCTTTCGAGGATCTGCCGGTCATCGGCGCCCACTGCTTCGGTTATCACTCGAAACTGCTTCCCGATTCGGGCTCTTGGAACGGCTGCACCGCGGGCATATCGAGCGTGGGGATAACCAGTGATGGAGGAGTTGTGGGATGTCTCTCCATGGGCAACGACCGTTTCCTCGAGGGCAATGTAAGGGAGCGCTCCTTCGTCGACATCTGGAACGATCCGAACTCTTTCTCGTACAACCGGAACTTCACCCTGGCCGACCTTGGGGATAACTGCTCGGGTTGCAGCCATGGAGCCACGTGCATGGGTGGTTGCGATTCCATGTCCATTAACCTGACCGGGAGCCTCCATAACGATCCTTACTGCTTTCTGACCATCGAGAGGGACATAATAGGTGTACGGAAGGGGATAATGGAAAGAATACGGGAAAAGTTCTCCAGGAAGGATCATCAGTCCTCGTAGAAGAACTCATCCCAGTCATCCTTTTTTGACGTACCCGGCACAACCCGGTCCACCTCATCCTCAAGGACATCCTCGGATGCCAGGTAATCCTCGTAATATCTCTCCCGTTTTCGTGAGTATAGGACCACCGCGATCACGATGATCACCACAACGATGGCGGCAATACCCGCAACGGAAAGGATGATGGACAGCCAGGCGGGGTCTTGCTCCAAGGCCTCGCTCTTCCATTTCCGGTCGTCGTCGGGATATTCATCGATCTTAAGACCGGTGGTGGAATCCTCTCCGGACCTCCCCTCGTTCCACCTGTCCGGATAGCCGTCCCCGTCGCTGTCCAGGCTGGCCGCCGGATCCTCCGGGAAGGCGTCTGTGTAATCGGCGGAGCGGTCCATGTCCTTATCCGTGGCCACCGTGATGGTGTGCGCGGAGAAGTGAGGTATGTATACGAGCAACTGCAATCCTTCCTTCCAGTCCAGGAAGCAGTACACGGAGTCGCTGCCGGTGGCGGTCAGCACATCCCCGGGCTCGGCGGCTTCCGCCAGCTCGCCGTCAAATAGTAGCAGGAGCCTCTCAGGGTCCATAATGGACAGGGCCTCCGGTCCCAGCTCCAGTGCGATGACCTTGCTATCGTGAAAGCTGCCCTCGACCTCTATTACCAGGCGGTCATCCTCAACTTCGCCGAGTACCAGCGAAAGGCCCACTCCGTCATGAAGGAGCACGGGAGGGCTGCGGAGGATTATCATCTGGCCAGGAAGATATTCGAGTTCGTCGGCGAGAAACGCGATGCCCTGAAGGCCGGGCTGGTTCTGGGGTCATCCTACCTGAGCCTCCAGAAGTTCGATAAGGCCCTTGCCGCCTACGGGAGATCCCTGCGCGAGCTCAAGGAAGAGGGGGAGGAGAGGGGAGCCGTATCTGCTCTGTGCAACATCGGGAAGGTCTACGAGAGGAGGGGGGAGACGGCAAAGTCGGCCGAATATTACGAAAAAGGTCTTCACCTGTCGAAAAAGCTGGGTTACGAGTACGGAGTGAGAATGGCATCCGGATATCTGGACCGGTTAAGGGTGGAGGGCAAGGAACATTAGGGCGGGGATTCTGGTCATTCCGATCGGCACACAGGTATATTATCCGGACAGGCTATCGCCTTTTTCTCAGGCCTGCGAACCCAATGATTAAAAGCAGGGCAAGGACCAGGATCGGGATCTCGAATCCCGGGGAGCCCTTCTCCCTCTGTGGCCCTACCGGCTCGTCGTCATCAGTATTGTTGCCGTCGTCCTCGAATCGCTGTGAGTCCATGGGAAATCGGTCAATTACTAAGCCGGTCGTGCTTTCAGCGGCGCTCTTTCCGTCATTCCACTGGTCCGGGTAGCCGTCGCCGTCGCTGTCCACAGATGCTGCGGGATCGTGGGGGAACGCATCCAGTGAAAGTCCCATGATGGAATCCGTTTCATTCTTTCCCGGATTCCATTCGTCCGGACTGCCGTCGCCATCGCTGTCCACCGAGGCGGCGGGATCCACGGAGAAGTCGTCGGAGTTATCGCCCGTACCGTCACCGTCGCGGTCCGACCACTCGTTCATGTTGGTCGGGAACTCGTCCAGGGTCAGTCCGGTGGTGGAATCCGATTCCGTCTTTCCATCGTTCCACTGGTCCGGGTGACCGTCGTCGTCGGAATCCTGTGAGGCGGCCGGGTCGGTTGGGAACTCGTCGCTGCCGTCGGGAACGCCGTCGTTGTCATCGTCATCGTCGTTCCTGTCGGGAATGCCGTCGCCGTCGCTGTCCTCGCCGGAGGTGTCCATGACCGACAGCTTGAGCTGTACCGGGCTCGAATCCTCTTCGCCGTCGTTGGCGGTCAGGTACAGCCAGACCTCCTCCCCCTCGAAATCGGAAAGGTCCAGAGATACGGTGAAATCCCCGCTCACAGATACCTTCATGATCTCCACGCCCTCCGACGTGATGATCAGGGACAGCTCATCGCCGTCGATATCGGTGGCCTTTCCGGAGACGTTGACGGCTGGAAGCGTTGTTTCGCCGAACTTGGGGGATGATATCGTCAGTTCCGGTGCGTCGTTCCGGGGAGTGACGTTGACGTAGAAGGTCTCGCTTGCGCTGAAGTTGCCGTCGCTGGCCGTTATCTCCGCCATTCCATTCCCGTTGTAGTCCCCCTCGGGCACTATTCTCAGCACGTCACCCACCACCTCCACGGCAACGTGCTCGCCGTGATCGTTTCCGGATATGAATATGTTGAGGTTCTCGTAGCCGCTGTCCGGGTCGTCGATGTACTCGTACAGGTAAAGTGCGGTCATCATCACAGCATCCTCGTCCAGTACGAGATCGGGTATCTCCTCGATCTCCGGGGGCAGGGGAACCTCCGTCACGGTGATGAAGAGCTTGTTGCTGAGGGTCGAGGCGCCCTCGGGGTCGGTTGCCCTCACCTTGGTCGACACCACGCCGTTGAAAAGCCTGTTGGGGGTGGTGTTGATGGTCAGATAATAGTCCTCGTCGACGAATATGACCACGTCGCCGGGATCGGAGTTGTAATTGATCGTGTAGTTCAGCTCGTCATCGGGGGTGGCATCGTCCTGGAAAAAATCGCGTAGATCGCACAGCCGCTTGTCCGGGGCGTTCTGAAAGGTCGTGTAATTGTCAATATCATTTACCAGGGCCGGCCCAGCATTGGCGGGATGCAGAACCACCGGGATGTCCCTCTCCGAGTTCACGTTGTGCTGGGTCTGGTTCTCCTGGTAACCATCCTTCTGTACGGTGAGGGTGAAGGGGTTGAACGTGGTGGGCCCCACCTTCCTGTGCATTATCTCGGTGAGCACGATGTCGTCCACCTCGCCTCCTGCGTCGGTGAGCCCCTCGAACTCCTTTACGAGGTTGTTCCGCTGGAAGGTGACCTGGGCCCCTTCGAGCGCCCCTCTCTCCCCCGACACCACGTCCACGTCCACGGTCCAGCAACGGTAGACCTCGGTATCGGCATCCTGTATGTTCAGGGAGCCGAAATCGTACTCCCCGTCGATGTAGGTTATCCTGCAGCCCGTCCCCCCCTGGCCGGTGAGGTACATGGCCTTCTGGCCGGCATCGCCTACGATGGTATCCCTGAATATCACCTCGGCGCCCTGGCCGTAAACGCTGTAAAAGCGGGAGTCGTCGATGGTTCCGTTGTTCACGGTGATGTGGGCATCGCTCACGGCTCCTATGGCGTACTTGCAGTTGTTCATTGTGGTGTTCTCAAGAAGGAAGGTGCCCCCGTCGCCCCTGACCCCGTACTCGGCTCCGATGAGCCTGGCATGGCGCACGTAGCTTCCCACACTGTCGGAATAGACGTGTATGGAGCCCCAGGAATCCTCAACGGTGGCGCGCTTGAACGTCACCGGACTCTCATGTGTACCGTCCACGTGAATGGAGCCGTGTACGAATATGTCTACGTTCCATTCCATCTCCACGATGGTCCCCGCCTCCACGGTCAGCAGGGTTCCCACGGGTACGTTGACGCTGGAATCGAGGTACTGGGTGCCGCTCCAGATGAGCATCTGGGCCGGTGGGTCCGCCTTGGCAACGGGGCTGGACAGGGATACCGCTGAGAGCGATATGAAGAGGGTCAGAAGGATCATCACGACATGATCGAACATGCCTGCTGAGCGTTTTGAAGACATAATTGCACCACATCCTCGGAAGTTGTAAATGTACGTTTATATAACCGCCATTATGCGTGATAAAGCTTTCTCCTACCTTCCAAAGACGGGGCTGAGAGGGGAGGAAGATGGGAGGAAGATGGGAGGAAGATGGGAGGAAGATGGGAGGAAGATGGGAGGAAGATGGGATATAATGACATTTCAGTAAAGCCATTTAACATACTCTCTTCGGTAAAGCGAGCTCGATAGCCGATGGGTGGACAAGGGGTTGCGTAGGCGCAGGAGTATCTTTTTGATGCCCCGTAGCCAGACCGCACGCTTGTGGGCTGGATCAAGGGTATCTTTGATGCCCTAGAGTGAAACGGGCGGGTGAAAGCGCAGATGCCGCTTCATCAACGAAACAATACAACGGAAGCGATAGAATGAGCAAGCGACAGAAGAAACAGACGTAACAGGAATATAGATAATTAGCAAGGACCATAGGATCCAAATCATTCGAAAAAAAGCAGGGATCACCGCTTGACCGTCTCCCATTTCTGGAGATAGAGCACCTCGGAGAGCGTGGATCCCCTCTGTATCTCCTCCCGTATGCGGTTCTCCTTCTCGAAAACGTCCAGGGCACGGTTCGCTATCTCGGCCGCCCTTCTCTCGGGCAGCACCACCACTCCGGACCGATCCCCCAATATCCAGTCTCCCGTGCTCACCTTCTGACCGCAGACCACCACGTCCACCCCTATCTCCCCCAGACCCTTCGGCTCGCCCGCATTGGGTACGATATGCCGGGCGAAGGCAGGGAACTCCATCCCGATTATGTCGGGGGCATCCCGGACGGCACCGTCTATCACCACGCCGGAAAGGCCCTTGACCTTTGAGCTCCAGGATGCCAGCTCACCCCATATCGCCTGGTATCCGCCCCCGGCGTCTATCACCAGCACGTCTCCCTTCCGTGCCCGCTCGATGGCCTCCACGGGCTTTGCCCAGTCGCCGTCGATGGTTTTTACCGTGAGCGCGGGGCCGATCATCTTTGCTCCGGGGGACAGCAGTATACGGATATCCCGCATGGCCCCCTGCCTGTGCATCGCATCGGATACGTTGCACGTGGACACCTGGGCCAGCACCTCGCCGAGCTGCTCGAAGGAGTATTTCTTGAACATCTTTGTGGCGATGCTCCTGCGGGAGAGAATGACCTCCTTGAGAAGGGCGGCGGCCTTTGCGACCTTACCGGCCTTGATGATGGCCCCGCCCACCACGGCTATCGCGGCTCCGGCCTCCACCACCTCGGCCACCGTCTCGCTGTTCAGTCCCCCTGCAACGGCCACGGGCAGATCCACCGCCTCCACTATGTCCCGGAGCTCGGCCAGGGGGGAGACTCCCTCCATCTGCTGGTCTATGCCGACGTGAAGGGCCAGGTAATCCGCCCCCAGGGCCTCTATCTCCCTGGCGCGTTTTACCTTGTCATCGACGCTGATAAGGTCACACATTATCCTGGAGTTGTACTGCTTGCCGGCGCGTATGGCCTCGAGGATGGTTCCGTCGTTGGATACGCCCAGTATCACCACGATGTCGGCTCCGGCCTTGGCTGCCATCTCCGTCTCGTAGCCCCCGACATCGGCTGTCTTCATGTCGGCGACGATGGTCCGGTCGGGAAAGGTGCGGCGGAGCGTCCTGATGGCTTCCATGCCCTCGGCCTTGATGAGGGGCGTTCCCACCTCGATCCAGTCCGCGCCGCCCTCCACGGCCTCCTTTGCTATCTGCACTGCCCGATGGAGGTTCATGAGGTCCAGCGCCACCTGAATAACGGGAAATTCCGTGCTCATGGAGGTGATGAAACGGGATAAAGGATAAAAAACCTTTCACGAGAGTTGGAAAGGTCGGAGAACGAAGGTGGGAATGGGGAGACGTCATCCAGTGTTACTTTCAACACTCTGCATGCAAATGGGCAGCTACTTCCCCTGCATGGACGAGGAGCGAGTGAAGAAGGGTATGTTGTCCGTCTTTTTCCCGCGGGAGAGATGGGGGATGGTGATGTATAATGGTCTGATGATATGTTGAAGAGCTGCTGACAAAAGTTCGATGGTGCTATCCGACAAATGCCCATTTCCAGCACTCGATATGTGTTACCTCGCATCCCCGGACAAATGCCCTACCGCCTATCGACAAAAGTCCATGGTATCGCTCGACAGCCCCCCTCTTACTTTCACTCCATCGGTCCCGGGCCAGTACTAAATTATTTTACTTCCACTCACCCCCCTCTCCCCGATTCACGTTCATATGCCCCATAGGCATTTGTCCCTATCGTCGTGGGACCTCCGTTACCCGTGACCTACACAAAAAGAACAACGGAAGCGATACCATGAGCAAACGCACCAAAAAACAGAAACAGAAGGAATTCAAGAGACTGGCAAAGGTCATCGAAAGAAAGCTGAAGGAAGATATCTCACGGGCCGAGGCAAAATTACTACTATACGTCCTCATTCATCACTTCGACGGCTTCGCACGCCAGCAGAACCTTGTGAACGAGCACATGGCCTCAGTGTGTCACTGGGGCAATAAACGCACCGCCAGGGTCCTCCGGAAACTGGCGGAGATCAGCGTTATCACCCGCTCGAAATCGGAATCCGACAACTGGACCCTGTTCTTTGTAGTCCGCGGATTCCTCGAAAGGTGCCGGGAACGTGTTGACCGGGCGTTGGTCGCAATAAGGGAGAGAATGCAACGTTGTGGTTCCGTCATCCTCTCGATCACCCATTTGCATGAAGTGAGAACAGGAACATGAACAATGCGTACGGACCATGCACGAATTGCCTTAGAAAGGCATAAATAATCGTACAAATATTTTCAACGGAATCCCGAACGGTTCGTTCGACATGGACTCTGACGGAGGAAGAGCGATGATAGTGGGGATTTAGATGGATCCAGACCAGAGCATGGGGGGTAACTGTAATCACGACGGAGTGCGTGATTTCGGCAATGAAGAGGCCGACACAGTGACCGCCCCAATGGGGTGTATATCTTGGATTAGCAATACTTGGGGCAATTATTGGACGATTTAATGTTGCACATAAAGTTGCGATGTTGGTGAATTTCTAATGAAAAAAAAAGGAGAAATAATCGGCCAAGAAATTTTAGGGAACAGTATTCAAATGAAATATGTACCCCTTATTATGGGCATAATCATAATGATACTGTGTGGAATTTTAATTTTCCTCTTTATCCGAATAATGATACGAGGATTTGATGATATTTCTCAAATGCAAAAAATATATGATATTTCGGCATGGACTTTTGTATTTATTATTGCATCTGGCACGTTATATTTTTGGGGCTATCGTATGATGTTTCGACGAGCTTTGAGACGTGTTAGAATGAAAATATATTCAAATGGAATAGTCCCGTATCGATATCCCAAAGGTTATAAAAATCTTAAAGGAGAAGATTACTTCCTTTCTTGGAATAATCTCTCCTCTATGACATTACTAGCGGAGGAACCATTCACACGCCATTTATTTTCAGGTCCCACCTCCGAAAAATTTTGGTGTTATGAGTTGTATTTTAAAGATAACACCCACGTTAGAGTAGCTTCACGATATAGGCCTTGATGCAAAACTCCATTATCACCTATAATATTCTTACTGGCAGATAA
>CAYRFL010000142.1:0-9297 GCA_964423515.1 uncultured archaeon | reverse complement strand
TAGTAATGTTTTAATGGTATATTAGTTATGCGGTGTTTTTAAGGACAATACCGAAGGTTTATTAGTACGAACTCTCGAACAATAAATGTATAAATAATAAATGGAAAATGATCCAATAAATCAATAATTACCATTATTCACGCAAATTCATATTTCGAGCCTCAGTTGCGGCCATGTGGGCCCGCCTCAAGGGCTCGGGTATCTTGTATCTGCACATCCCCTCGACGAGGTCAAAGGAGCTCTCAGGTGAGATCCTGTGCCCCGGGGAGATGTAGATGGGCCTTGTGGCCCTATCCGAGGAAATGAGGGAATGTCCCACCAGGACCCCGTCCATGAATATTTCCCCAAGCTCCGGCCTAGCGGTCGGCCTTGAGGTTCCTGCAAGAAGACCCTTGGCAACGCCGATGGAGGGACGGTCCAGGACCACCCCCGCATGGGATGCAAGCCCGAGTCCGGTTGGATGAAGCCTGCCGTTGCCATCCAGAAGCATGATGTCGAAATCGGGTTTCTCCCCGGCGAGCCTTCTGACCAGCGGAAGTTCCCGATATCCAAGGAACGTCGGTATGTACGGGAATCGCACATCCATTCTGCATGTTCGGATATCCATTACCGTTCCAGCATGGAGATCCCATTTGACCATTGCACCGAAGGCGATGGAATAATCCCGCCTCTCATCATCGAGATACGCCACGTCGAAGGCGGCTAATATGCCTCCCCTTTCGAAATCGTCATCGATTCTCACCTTTGATGCGAGCATCTCTTGCTCCCGCCTCAGTGCTTCCAGAGGACGAACGGTATGAAAATCCTCGAATAGCAAGGCATCGAAATCCACCACGTATGAGTTCTCTACCCGGACGCCCTCTTCCCCTAGCATCTTGATTTTCGCGGCGATGCCCCGTCCGAATCCTCCTATCGCTCCGTCGCTCATCACCACGCGGTGACAGGGGACTATCGGAGCGTGTATATTGTGATGCAGCATCCATCCAACTGCCCTTGCCGCTCCCCTGTAGCCCAGGGCCGAGGCGATCCTTCCATAGGTGGACACGCGCCCCTTTGGTATTTGTTTGACTATGGAGTAGAAATGATCGATGAGGTTCACTGTCTCATTATCGACATTCTATAATATAAGCGTTCTTTCAACCTTGGAAACGGAAGCGCGGGTGCCGATAATATCTGGGAAAAATTAATCAATATGGGCTTCCTACACTTCACCCAATGTCCCAGGTGCTTCTCTACCGCCTTTCCGCGCCGTACTCGAAAGAGGAAATCCTCATAGGCATCGAGACCATATTCAAAAGGATGGGCTTCGGGGAGAGGTTCGGAAAGGACGGGCTCTGTGCTGTGAAGATCCATTTCGGTGAAAAGGGAAACGACAATCATATCCCCTCCGAGCACGCCTCAAAGGTCATAGAACTACTGAAGGGGAGTGGCGCCAAACCCTTCCTTACCGATGCAAACACCATATATCGTGGTGAAAGGGCCAATTCCGTGGACCACCTCGAGCTTGCATATGAGCACGGATTCTTGCCCTCTGTCGTGGGCGCACCCGTCATCATCGCAGACGGCCTTACCGGAAAGGACTATCGAAAGATACTGATCGACGGAAAACACTTCAGGGAGATCAAGGTGGCCACCGCCGCACTGGATGCCTCATCCATGTTCGTTCTCACTCATTTCAAGGGACATATGCTGGCCGGTTTCGGTGGAACCCTCAAGAACATGGGGATGGGACTTGCGTCGAGGAGCGGGAAACAGGAGCAGCACAGCGACCTCAAACCGGTGGTGGACACAGAGAATTGCATCGGATGCTTCGCCTGCAGGGATGTCTGCCCCGCGGACGCCGTCCGGGATTCCGGCGGTCGGGCCCTGATAGATCACTCGGCTTGCATCGGCTGCGGGGAATGCACCGCTTCCTGCACCACCGGCGCGATAAGGGTGCGATGGAAGACGGATAACAGGACCTTTCAGGAGAAGATGATCGAGTACGCCTCCGGGATCATTCGCACGTTCGGAGATCGCATCGGCTATATCAACTTCCTTGTGAACGTGGTCCCTCATTGCGATTGCATGGAGATGTCCGATCCACCCGTCGTGGATGATATCGGCATATTGTCATCGGACGATCCCGTTGCCCTGGACCGGGCCTGTGTAGACCTTGTGAATGCGGAAAATGGCCTTCCCAGCTCGAACTTCGGCAAGGGATTCGATGCCATACCGGCCGGAAGGGACAAGTTCGGGAAGATTCACGGAGTTCGCTGGCAGTGGCAGCTGGACCATGCCGAGAAACTCGGACTGGGCAGCCAGCGATATGAGTTGATCCGGATCGAAGCGGATGCCATCCTGCGGGAGTTATGATGTGCATGGAGCGAATAAACATACTGGTGGTCAAGGAGAATCCCGGAGAGGTGAGACGGATAAAGGAGATGCTCGACCGCGCCAAAGGTGTCACCTTCGAGATGGACTGGACGCCTCAGCTCTCCAAGGCCAGGATGCGCATATCCAAGGGAGGGATAGCTTTAATACTCCTGGACCTTCAACTACCGGACAGCCAGGGTCTTTTGACGTTCCAGTCGGTTCACGATCATGCCCCAGACATACCCATCGTAGTGATGAGCAGCCATGCGGACGAGGAGCTTGCCGTGGAGGCTGTCAGAAGAGGAGCCCAGGACTATCTGGTACACCGTCAGATCGAGAGGAACATGCTCATAAGGATCCTCCGACATGCCGTGGACAGAAAGAGGGCGGAGGATGCGCTGAGATTGAGCGAGACGAATCTCAAGGCCATCATCGAGAACAACGCGGACGGCATACTCATCGTGGATCGCAAGGGCTTCGTGAGGTTCGTCAATCCCGCGGCGGAATCCTTGTTCGGCAGGAAGGCCGATAAGCTCGTGGGAAAGGATATCGGATTCTCCCTGGTTTCCGGTGAAACATCCGAGTTCGATATCATCCACGAGAGCGGCGAAGAGTACGTTGCTGAGATGAGGGTCTCGGATGTGGTCTGGGAAGGAACTGAGGCCTATCTCGCCTCCCTGAGGGACATAACGGCTAGAAAGAAACTGGAGGATGAGCTGAAGCGCTACACGCAGGAACTTGAGGAGAGGGTCAGCAGACAGGTTAACGAGCTGATCCAGTCCGAGAAGATGGCATCCCTTGGCCAGCTGGTTGCAGGGGTGGCCCACGAGGTCAACAATCCTTTGGCGTTCATCAAGTCCAATTCACAGTATATCGCAAAGAAGCTGGAATTACTCGAGGACGGTATGAAGGAAGGAGGAGGGGGTTTATAGCACACTGGTACAGCTCAAGGAGCTCATGAACACCAACATTGACGGGATCGACAGGATCGCCACGATAACGAGAACCCTGAAGCGATTCGCAAAATCCGACTCCGAAGGAATGGTGAAGGCAGATGTGAACGAGGGTTTCAGGGATACCCTGGTAATAGTGCACAATCAGCTAAAGCACAGGGTCGAGGTACACGAGGATTACGGAAAGATACCCCGGACCGTATGCAACCTCGGGCAGCTCAACCAGGTCTTCATGAACATGGTACTGAACTCATCACAGGCGATGGATGCCGGGGACATATGGATAAAAACGTGGAATGACGAACAAAACATATATATCGAGATAAAGGATAACGGTTGCGGGATTCCTGAAGACAAGCTTCAGAGGATTTTTGACCCGTTCTTCACCACCAGGCACGACGGAACCGGATTCGGCCTCAGCATCAGCTACAGGATCATGAAGGACCATAACGGCGATGTTCAGGTGAAGAGCGAGGTAGGCAAGGGTACCACAATGAAGATCGTGTTGCCCATCGAGGTGTGAGCATGCCCGATGAAGAGGATATGACCGTCCTGCTCCCGGTGGAGGAGGAGCAGCCCTACAACATCCTGATCGTGGACGATGAGAAGGACATACTGAACTCCCTGAACCTCGTTCTCGGTTATGCCGAGGAATTCAAGTGCGACATCTCGGTGGCCAAGGATGCCATGGTCGCCCTGGAGCACCTTGGAAAGAACGAGTACGACCTAGTTCTCAGCGATTACAAGATGCCGGGTATGAACGGGGTGGAGCTTCTGACCAAGGTAAAGGAGAAATACCCCCAGACCGTGAGGATGCTCATAACGGGTTACTCCGATGTGGAGATCGCGAAGGAGGCCATCAACAAGGCACACGTTCACAACTACCTCGAGAAGCCCTGGGACAATGACGATCTCACATTGGCCCTTTATGAGGCGCTGAGGAGAAAGAGGACGAGGGAGAAGGAGAGGATCACCGAGGTTGACGGTGTGAAGGATGCCCTCCGGCTCGTGAACGACCTTCGGGACAAGATCCTAACGGAACAGAAGCTGGTCTTCAGTTTCGATTCCATACTGGAGCTGAACAAGTTCTCCTTCGGTATAAGCAAGATGAGCAACGTCCGCATAGAGGATTTTCACGTGTTCGAGAACCAGTACATCATCAACATCCTGATACTGCCCGAGATGTTCTCGCACGTCAAGTAGAGGGAGAATATTCCCCTTCTATTCTTCCTCTTCTTCCTCGTCACCCTTTGATTCCGTTTTCGCCTTCTCTTCCTCGGGAATCTTTATCTTACCCACATCGACGATGATGAGTATCTGTCCCAGGAGAAGCAGGATGACGCTTATCCCCGCAGAAACCTTGGCAGCTTGTTCCCAATCGTTATATTCATTATCCAGGGTTTCTTTCCGCTCGTCGAGTTCCGTGGTATCTGCGTTTCCGGCTGAAATCCGCTCCTCCGTGTTTTCATCCAGATCCTCTTTCTTGTCGGCCGTCTTCATCCAGGCATAGGCGGATACAATCATCCCCAGGAGTGCAACTACACACAGAATTATACCTACGATTAGTTTCATTCGCATCGAATCACCTCTTCCCGCAAAATCTTTGAAATTCCTAAAAACCCCCAAAATGCAGAGGGCATTGATTGCATTATATGTTTTCATATAAAATATATTTGATGTGTTATACCTGATTCTTCATTTCAGTGGTAAACGTGGTATTTTCATATTCGTTAGCTCAACGGTACAAAGGTATGATAAGTTTTAATAATCAGTAACCGATAGCAGATATCAGCTTGTCTGGCAGTTGTTGAAGATGGACCCGATCAATCTATTAATATACGTGTTCTCTTTAATGGTTCTCATCTACCTGTCGGGCAGATTCTCCGGTGCCGAGACCGCCCTTACCTCGTTGGGGGAGATCGACCTCGTCCAGATGCGTTTCAAGAAGACGAGGAACGTCGTCTATATCGAAAAGCTCATGAAGGATATGGACCGGACCATCATAACCATACTCATCGGCAACAATCTCGTGAACATCCTGGCCTCCTCCATATCGACCCTTCTGTTCTATGAGCTTCTGGGCAACCTGGGCGTCTCCATATCGGTTGGCGTCTTGACGCTTCTGCTTCTCATCTTCGGGGAGATCACGCCGAAGGCCTACGCACTAAAGAAGAACCGCAGGATCGCCAGCAGGAGCGCAAAGATCATCTTTTCACTCTCCGTTGTCCTGAGCCCACTCATCAGCGTACTGAAGATGCTGTCCAGGCAGCTCATCAGGCTCAGAGGAGGTTCCGTATCCAAGGACGATTTCCACATCCAGGAGCTCAACATCAAGCACCTGGCGGACAAGGGTGCGGATACCGGTGAGATCAAGGACATTGAGAAGGACATCATACACCGTGTCTTCAAGTTCGGTGACATGAAGGTCCGGGACGTGATGATACCCGCCAAGGACGTCAAGTACCTCGACAGGAAGATGTCGGTGATCGAGGCAAAGCGGGAGATGGTGTACAGCGGGTACACGCGCCTTCCGGTCATAGACAAGGAAAAGCTGACGGTTCTCGGAGTGATATATACCAAGGACCTGCTGAACCGCATGGAGAAGAAGGTGAAGAACTTCATGCGGAGTGCCTTTATCGTCTACCCGGAGGAGGAGATAACCACCGTCTTTGCCAAGATGAAGAACAACCGTGTTCACCAGGCTATAGTCAGCGACCACGATCGGAGGTTCCTGGGAGTCATAACCCTCGAGGACATTCTCGAGGAGCTGGTGGGCGAGATATACGACGAGTTCGATTTCGAGGAGGGTGAGGAGCCCGTGGATGAGCCGGTGGAAGAGGAAAAAGCGGTGGAAGAACCCGGGAACGCCCAACTGATCGATCGGGGCGAGAAGGAGGGCACAGGGGATAATGGGGACCAAGGGGGTGAGGGCGGTGACAGGGACGGAACCGCAAAGGGGTCCGGGGCGATGGTGTCCGAGGAAGCGGCAGTTGTCACAGAAATCGAAGTTCCCGAGCCAACGGAGGAGGATGGACCTCAACGGAGCCGGCGGTCCACCATGGTGGAGAGCTTCGTTGAAGTCCTCGGCATCGAGCGCGATGTCGGTGAGAAGCTCTATTCCGCAGGCTACTGGTCCCTTGGGGAGGTGGGGGAGGCCGAACCGGAGGACCTCCGAATAGTGGGGGGTATCTCCCCCACAATGGCCCGGAAAATATGCGAGAAGGTTCGCCGCCAGCGCCTGGACGAGGCGTAGAATGTTCTTCTCACCGGAATCTATTTTATCTATCCGATAGATAACGCGGGCAGGCTCCGGCATCTCGGGATACGCCGGTTCTCCGATCGAAAGGTTATGGAAGTGCATCTTTTGACAAGGGTAGGAGTAGTGACAGATCACATCCGTTTTCCCAAGATCCGTTCCTTCTTGGCCTACCTGAGGGAAAGGGCGGAAGTGACCGTAATCATCGCCGAAGAACAGATTATGGATTTCGAAGGATCACATTGGGAATTCGACGTGGTGCTGGCAAAATGCAAGGATACCCATTCCCAGGCAATTCTCACGACCATGGAGAGAAAGGGCATTCCGATCATCAATCCTCCTCGAAAGATATTCATGACCTGCCATCGCTTCATAATGAGGTCCGTCCTTGCCGCGAAAGGCATACCTCAACCGGACTTCTCCATCTCTTTTCATGGCCGAACCCCCTTTCCCACCGCGATAGTGAAGGATCATTTCGATGACTCCGCCAACAAGAGCCCCCCGTACATCCTGGTGGGCCGCGGCTTTCCCGCTGAAACTCGTTCGGACTATTTCTATTCCGAGGAGTTCCTGGACCCGGAGCGAGAGTTCAAGGTGTACGGGATCGGTGATAGTTACTTCACGTTCGCTCAGGATACCCCTCTCATATATAAGCCAGATTACAAGGAGAACAAGCATCGGCTCAGGAGCCTGGTCAGCGCACCTGAGGCCGAGGATCTCGGAAGAAGGGCGGCCGATGCCATGGGCCTTTCCATCAGCTCCACGGATGTGATATCGTCCGGGGGTCGCCTGTACGTAGCCGACGTGAACTCATCTCCATCCCTGAAGGACGAGCTTATCATCGAAGCCGTTTCGGACCACCTCATGGAGGTCGCCCTGTGAGATGGCTCATATTGTCCCGCTCGGGGAATTCCTTCGTGGACTCTCTTGCGGAGCGTATCCGCACGGAGGGCTACCATGTAAAGCTACAGCACAAGGACGAGCTGATCGACCGCTCGGTTCCGGAAAACGACGTGGTCGTCCTCAAATCGAGGCTCATTCCCTTCCTGTATGCGGGGTTTCGGGCTCAATTGGCGGGAAAGGTGGTCATCCCCGATCCCCTCACAGCATACCGACTCAGGAACCGATGGGAAGCCGAGCTCTACCTGCGGGAAATGGGCATCAGGACTCCCCCTGCGGTGATGGGTTTCTGGAGATCTCTGAAAAAGGAGCTCGATGCGTCCTTCTTTCCGGCCGTAAGAAAGCCATTGATGGGTTCGAAGAACATGGGCATCGAATTGGTTGGCTCGCCGGAGGAATTGGAGAGGGTCTCCGAGAACGAGTTGCTCTATCTTCAGAAATATGTGGAGGGGGAACATTTTCAGATCGATTTTATCGCGAACGAGATATACATGAGGCCGAAGAAACCCCTTCACTTCGCAGCGCTGGGAGGACCGATATCGAAGGTTCCGTCCGATATAGGTAAGATGGTTCGCAGATATCGAGATCATATCGGCAGTCCCATTGGGGACATGGATGTGGTAGTCGGAGATGAGCTGTGGGTGGTGGATCCGGGCCTGTTCCCGAGATTCGAATATCTCGAGGATGCGGGAATGATAGTGGGCTCGCTGCTGATACGGGAGGTCGAGAGGAGGATATCATAGAGCGAAGGATTTCCTTGTAGAAATGATACCTCGCAGGGGATCGCACTTCTGTGGCGGAGGCGATCATCACGGCGGAACAAGGGCTTCTGGTTCTATTTTTTGGGATTCACAAACGTAAATTATATAATGAAAATGACAATATCAACACCTATTCCAGTGTTACAGACAGGTCTTGAACGATGCGGACCCATTATTCTTTCCCATAGCAATCGAAAAGGGTGTTACGGTGGCAAAACGAGACGATATACCGGAGCAGAGCGTCAGGATATACACGGATGCATTGAAGGTGGCCTATTCCGACGGATCCCTCTCGGATGACGGTGAACTCATGCTCGAGAGCCTTCAGAACAGATTCGAGATAGACAAAGAGCTGCATGAAGAGCTCCAGATGGAAGTATTTGCATATCTGGCGGAGCTGCACAAGGAGAAGGGGGAAGAGGACGAGGCTTTGAAATGGTTCCAGGTTTTGACCGATATCGACGATGATGACGAATATGCCTGGAGGCAGATGGGTATCATCTATACCGAGAGGAACGACTATCAATTGGCGGGAAGAGCCCTTAAGCGGGCACATCAGATATCCGAGCGTGCCAAGAAGGACCTCAAGTACGCCGAGAAGGTAGAGAAAAAGATGGAATTCTACAAGAGGATGCAGACGGATAGGGAGGAGACGGTCAAGAAGAGGTCGGAAAAGGGTTCCAGGCGGAGGAGAAAACGACGTGAGCCCGAGATAGTCATCGAGGTTCCCGAGCTCATCGAGGACGAGGAGGAAGGGGAGGTGATCGAGATGGAGGACAGTGTTTTCGAGTTCGAGGATGAGGATGAGGCCCCCCCCGTCGAGTTCGATATGGAACCACCCGAGGAGGAACCGGAAATGGAGGTGGAGATGGAGGAGGATGAGGAAGAGGAAGAGGAAGAACCCGAGGATGATTCAAGGAGACGGAGACGGGGAGGCAGGAGACGAAGGCGTGACCGTACCCCGCCGCCGGAGGAGGAACCGGAAGAGCCTGAGCCCGAGGAAGAGGAGGAAGAGGAGGAAGAGGAGGAAGAGGAGGAGGAAGAGGAAGAAAGACACGCTCCTCGGCGTCCA
>CAYRFL010000141.1:0-9511 GCA_964423515.1 uncultured archaeon | reverse complement strand
AATTATTCCGAAAAGCTCTTCCGCAACGAGGACCGGGAGTCGTTCATCAGGGATTTCATAGTGAACTTCAACGAGAACTGCAAAAAGATCCACCGGGCTTCCCTCTTTCCGGTGGTGAAGAAAATAGCCAGGGGCAAGTTGAAGAGATACAGCAAGGAGGACCATACCGGGCAGGTGGTCTCCTTCGAGGATGCATCGGCGATACTGCGGATAGCCGGTCGGATCTTCCTCACATACTGCCCCTGCAGGCGCTTCCTGACCGGCAAGGACGAGATGCTGTGCATGACGTTCTCCCTGGTCCCGGAGGTGGGCGACAGGATACCTCCGTACTCCGGCGGAAAGTACATCGACGCAGAGAAGGCCATCGAGATGCTCGAAGAGCTCGGACCCAAGGGTTACGTTCACTCCGTCTGGACGTTCCAATCGCCCTTCATCGGGGCGCTGTGCAACTGCAAGGACCGGCAGTGCATGGCCTTGGATATCAGCGAGCGCTTCGAATTCGATTTCATGATCAAGGGCCACGAGATCGCAAGGATAGAGACCGAAGCCTGCACGGGATGCGGCGAATGCGTCGGGATCTGCCAGTTCGGAGGCATCGTGGTCAGCGACGGCAAGGCCTTCGTGAACACAAACTGTCACGGGTGCGGGAACTGCTGCCACGTATGCAAGAACGATGCCATAACCCTCGTGGAGCGGAAATGATGCGAACAGGGCGGGGATGCCGCATCCAACTGTAATTATTACACGGTGATGAAAATATGAATGGGCTGCGAGCGGTCGAGGAAATGACATACCCGGGGCGGTTGATAATCATGGGAAGGAACGGAAGCGGCGATCGTGTCGTTCTCATCTATGCCATCACGGGCCGCTCCCCGTCCAGCCAGGCGCGGAAGCTCATCTTCCGAGATGGAAATATGCTGGTCGTACCCACCGACGTGGACGCACTGAGAACGGGCGACCCCGATCTTCTCGTATATCCAGCCATATCCGTGGACAGAGAGGTTGTCATAGGAAATGGAAAGCATACGGAGAGCATAAACGGCAGGCATGACGGTGCCAGGGGATGCGGCCCGATCCTCGAGCGGGCCCTTGCGGACTGGAGCTTCGAGCCGGATCCGCCTCATCATACGCCGCGGATAGCCGGCATTCACATTCCCGGCAGCATGACGGCGGCCCTGGGTACGGTCAGATGCGGCAGGGACGGGAACACCGAGAGGGATATCTTCGAATTCCCCCTGACGGCCGGACGGGGGAAAGTAATATCGACCTACGCCGGCGTGAACACCAATCCCCTTCCATCATTTACGGGCGGCCCGCGGGACGTCGGCATGGAATGGAGCGATCCCAGGGAGGCCGCAGAGGCGGTCTACGATGCGCTGGGACCTTCGGCGGGGGAAGACCTGCGCGTGGCGGTGGGCTCCGTGTTCATCGGTACCGAAGAATACCGGCGACATATCGTGAACAGACGGAAGGAAGGTTGTTGAGATGACGGAGTTGAGGGCCATGTACCGGACCCTTGAAAGGGACGTATTTCCGGACACCATGTCCATGACCTTCGGGGATATGACCGTTCACTACAACAAGGTGACCTGGGAAGTAGATGGAGAGAAAAAAGGGCTCCGGTACGGCGACAACCCCGGGCAGCCCTCTGCCCTCTACAGGCCCGTGAACGGCAATCTCGTGCTGGCCGGTCTGGAATTTATAGGTCCCGGAAAGGGGCTGGTCACCGAATTGGAGCTGCTCCGCAGCGGCAAACATCCCGGGAATATCAACCTCATGGACGTCGATGGCGCACTTGGCATACTGCGTTTCTTCACCCACACGCCCACCGTGGCCATAATGAAGCACAACAATCCATGCGGTGTGGCCTCGAGACCCACGCTGCGAGAAGCCTACCGCGAGGCGAACATGGCGGACCGAGTGGCAGCCTTCGGGGGAGCCGTGGCCTTCAATCGGGCCGTGGACCGCGATACTGCAAAGGAAGTAATGCGCAGCTACTCGGAGGTGGTGGTGGCACCTGACTACGAGGAGGGCGTGGTGGACATCCTGGAGAAAAGGAAGGACCTTCGCATACTGAGGATAGGGGGCATGGACCGGCTGCATAACTGGCGGGATGAAGTGTTCCCCGAGATACGATCGCTCTGCGACGGCGGGATCATCGTCCAGACATCATACCTGCCGATGATTCGGACCTTGGAGGACATCAGGAGGGAGGGCGTGGTACCCGGGGACGTACCGGTGCGCAGGTCCGAGGGGGACAGGAGGGTGGATACGGGCGGGACGGTCTCGATCCGCAGGCAGCCAACAGAGGACGAGTACCGCGATATGTTATTCGGATGGCTGGTGGAGTCGGGCATAACGTCCAACTCGGTGATATTCGTGAAGGACCGTGTCACCGTGGGCATCGGCACCGGCGAACAGGACAGGGTGGGCGTGGCCGAGATAGCAAGGGACAAGGCCTACACCAAGCTGCGGGATCGTCTCTCCTTCGAGCGATACGGCATTCCCTACAACGTTCTGCTGCTACGGCACGAGAAGGAAACGAAAGAGGACGAAAAGGACCGATTGTCACAGATGATGGAATCCATTGAAGAGGAGGTGCGGGAACGGAGGGGCGGCCTTCGGGGCGCCGTGATGGTCTCGGACGGGTTCTTTCCGTTCAGGGACGGCGCGGACGTGGGACTCAGGGAAGGCGTCACCGCCATAATCCAGCCCGGCGGTTCCATGAGGGACCACGATACGGTGGTGGCCTGCAACGAGAGGAACGCCACCATGATATTCACCGGCCAGAGGAGCTTTCGGCATTAGGGGTACGAGCTGGCCTTAAGCAATGAAGGAGGCATCGTGATGAAGGAAAGGACGCCATTCGAGGAGGACGTCAATACCGTATTCAGAGCCAATACCGCTCTGTCCCAGATCAAGAAATGGACTGCAGAAAAGATCGTCGGGCCGGAGCAGGGCGCCATCCTGAAGGAGAAGACCTCCGGGGACCTCAGAAGCAGCCTGAAAAGCGTCGGTATGAACGTCACGCTTCAGATTCTTTTCGGCGGCGGCATAGCCATCTTCATCATCGCCTGTTTCCTGGTGATGGACTGGATCGATGCCGATGATCTCATGTTGATATTCTTCTATTACCTCATCGGATTGGCCTGCATCGGAGGCTATGCCGCTCTGGATCGTCTGAAGAAGTTCAGCCTTCTGGGCAAGGGGCTGTGCGTTGCCGGCCTGATATTTCTGGCGGTGGGGCTCGGCCTGTCCGACGACAGGTGGAGCGGGGACATATGGGAGATAATGGTGGGCGTCCTGGGATTGGCCGGGATAGCATATTCGTACTACCGCAACTCCGTCGCCGTTCTGATCACCTCGCACATCATGTTCCTGGTGGGCCTCGGACTGACTCTGGAGACCTTCGGAGTATCCGACGAGGCAAAGGCAGTTGCCATCTTTGTTCTGTATTCCCTCCTGATACTTGCAAGCATCATCTACGTCGAGTTCTCCAACGTGAGGAAGACACTTCCGGGTTCGATCCCCGACCGGTCCCTGCAGGCCAGCCTTGGGATCCCCATGTTCATGATATTTATCATTGCGTTCCTCTTCGAGCTCCCCGAGGTCTTCGACCCGACCTACCAGCATTCCGCGCTGCTCCTCGTGATATCCGCCTGCCTGCTGGCATGGGGCCTACAGAGAAACCAGCACATGGTAGCCATCACAGCCGTAGTCTTCATCATATTCGACGCGTTCTATTTCGGAATGGAGCAGGGCGAGATCGAGGTCGCCGGCACCACCATCTTCATCGCAGCCGCCATCATGCTCGGTCTGGGCATCGCAACGGTATTCCACAATCGGAAGTACCCCGGGAAGAGGACGGAATGGCTCGGTATCTATCTCCATCTCGACACGAGGAACGAGCGGGTGAGATATTATCTCCGGAGCTGGAAGGATCTCCTGGAAGAAAGTACATACGAAGAACTCGAAGAGACCTATCCCGAAACTGATAATACCTGGCCCGGTATGAACATGGCATTTGCCCGTACCGCCCTCCTGCTGGGTGGATCGGGCGTGACGCTCACGGGATTCATATTGCTGCTGGTCTTCCTGGAGTTCAGCACGTTGGGCTTCGCGGTGATCTTCACCATAACATCCGGCATTTGCTTTCTCCTGTTTTCCGGGCTCGAGTACTTCCGGAAACTGAGACCGCTGGCCGTGGGGCTGTTCGGGGTGGGCGAGATACTGCTGTTCGTTGCGTTCATCCAGTTCTATGTCGAATACGGAAAAGGCAGCTCTGCAGTGGACCTGCTGTCGGTACTGTTCATACTCCTTCCCCTGGCGGCCCTGGTTGTCGCCTTCTGGAGGCGTTCCTACTTCATCACCGTGGTATCCTTCCCGCTGATGTTGTTCACGCTCCCGTTCTCGCTGAACGGACTGCAGGACATGGAGCTCAACACCTTTGGCATAATATTCCTCTTTATTTTCGTACCCCTGCTCCTGGCCCACCTGGTACTTCTGTGGTATTCGAGGACACACCCGGAGAACCCAACATCAAAGGTCGTCGAGTCCTACAGGTACTTCGGGCATATCCTGCATCCGTTCTTCATACTGTACATCGTCATCCTCTTTTTCTGTCTGGAGGAGATGGTGGAAAAAGTGTGGGACAAGTCGATAATGATGCTCCTATTCTCTGCGCCGCTGGTGGCCTGGGGCCTGAAGCGGAGGCTCTACCCGCTTGCGATATCGGCGATGCTGGTGCTCATCTTCGACGCCTGGTTCTTCGGCATAGGTATCGCCGAGGTTGGCGGAGCCATAATCGCGCTTCTGATTACCTCGCTGATACTGGTAGGCGTGGGAGTTTACATAGCCATGAGGGTCAAGAAGGGTAGGAAGGGGGAGAAGGCAGTGGAACGGGCGGGGGAGCGGGACCTTCAGAGAGTCGGGGATCCGGAGGACATGCCCCGGTTGGAACAAAATGGTTAGGGGCAAATGTGGATATCTACATGTAAAGCCTCCGTTCACGGCCGGAACTCGAAGTGATCGTTCTCATCGAAATAGGCGCAGCGGATGCTTTCGAGCGGTATCCCCGTGCGGCGGGAGAGGCACAGGGCGTAGAGGGAGAGCTGCAGAGGGGCGTTAGTATCAGAGGCGGCTTCGGGCTTGTAGTCCATGACGTATATTCGTTTTCCCCGGACCTGCAGTATGTCTATGTGTCCGGTGACTGGAAGTTCGTCCGGTAGGCCGAGCTCGCGCAGTTCGGAGGACGTGAGATACACGGGAACCTCCGTGGCCACGGTGGCGGAGTCGTTGACCAGAAAGAACTCCTCTACTTTGGGATGGCGGTCCCTGGCGGTGCGGGCGAGGGTGAGGGCAAGGGCGGCCATCCGTGAAGCGGTATGGTCGGAATGATGGCGGGACTTCGGCGGCGGCAGCCGTTTCTTCATTTCCGGAGTGGAATCCGAGCAGCGATGGCTATCGTCGAATAGTGTGCTCTGCCCGGACAATTGTTCGTCATCTCCTTTTTCGAGCGCGTGCAGATACGCCTTGAGGCCGGGAAACTGTCTTCCGTGGATGTTGAGCTTCAGGGAGTGGTACCGGAAGTCGTAAACCTGGCTGTGGAGAAAGCGCCGGGTGCGGATGACCTGCGCGGGGTCCAGCTCGTACCGCCTGCGGAGCTTTGTGAAGGGGAACTCGGCGGCATAGCGGTTGACCCAGCCGTTTAGGGTGGACAGGGGGATATCGATCTTGTATCTCCGGCGCATCTCCTTTAGAGTACCTGCGAGGGTATTGCCGAGGTTGAAAAGCGTAAGGGCGGCAACTATGTGCCTCGCGGGATATTTCGTGTGGCGGATCGAGCGTGCTGTGTAGCGTTTGCTGCAGTTCCTGCACAGGTACAGTTGGGTGGAGCCGGTCTTTGTACGGCGGAAGCCGGAGCGGATGGTATTGTCCGTGGAGTTGCAGGAAGGGCACGGGGGGAGAGGGATAGCGGTGAGTTCCGCGCGGTAGAGTAGGGAGGTGCTGGGGGTCATACGGGAAGGTATGGTGGAATCACTATATCAGCATAACGCACGAAGTTCGGATACGAGAATCGAGAGGTGAAGCGATGAGGCGGATTACGAGAATCGAGAGGTAACGCACGAAGTTCGTATACGATCCAACTCTCGAAGTTCGGAAGGAAATTAGGGTGTAACTCTCGAAGTTCGGAAATGGAAGGGGGTTGTGGTTGTGGGGTTGGTCGTCAGGGGATGTTGGTGCCGGGGCAGGGGTGTCGTACCGCGTGGTTCGCGGGAGAGCCAGGGGGGACATTTGTCGGAAGTGGCGATATATAGTGGCGTGGGGTTTGAGGTGGGGTATTGGCGAGGTTTGAGCGGATATTTTGACCGGGAGAAACGGGAGTTACGAGAATCGAGAGGTACGTCGGGTGGCGTATTCAAAAAGGGGGGTGCTCATCTGGACACCTTCTTACCCCTCACCTCCATTGTCCGTATGACGGTGGTAAGGGGATAGGAGAGGATGCCCCCCGACGTGGAGGGAATGAAGATGTATTTGGAGGAATTCATCATTCCGGATTAGTGCCCCCTTGCGGGTTCCCCTCGCTAGCATTCATCCCACCGCTCCGCCACACCCTCCGCTGAAATCTGTACGCTCTTTGGGAATTCCCCCCTGTCTTCGGGAACATCGTATTCCCTCGATCAGAGACGTATGTCGATATCGCAGGGGGGAATGGGTGTAAATATGTCCCTTCTCTTTCGGGGGTTTTCGAGTGCAACTGAAATATTATACTCCCCAGGGATAACATTCGACCAATTGCCAACCAGTATTGTTTATCATATAATCACGAATAGCACACCTTCTACCCTCTGCTTCTCTACTTTCTCCGGTTATTTTCCCCCAGGATTCTATAAAGTAAAAATCAAAACACAGGTCATCATATTTAATTGAATCAAAATAGATCCAAAAGTAGAAAAGGTTCATGTATGGTAATTTGCGTTGTTTCAAATCACTGTAATTTTGATTAGATATCATTGTAAGAATGATATGATCGACTATCTCATTTTTCGATTCTTTTTCTTCACCGCAAGATATTTCAACCCTCCCATTTGATGAGACATTTAAAGCGTATCCATATTGTGTGTTTTCGATTGATGCATTACCTCCCTGGATACGTGAATTTTTCTGCCTCGTTACATCGACATGGGTTCCATTAAACCAAATTGGAATTGGGAAATATAGGATAAAGCTTAAATTATTCGGATTATCAATACCAAGAATATAAGTCCATTGATGGAAATATGTTAGTTCTTCATTCTCATCCCTAAACATACATCCATTAATAGATGAAATAATTAATATAATGAGAATCAAACAGATATTGATTCCTTTCCCCATCATATTAATCCTCCAGGTATTTTGGGTATATTTTCATATATTGTCCGATATCATATGTCGGTCCCTCATGATTCACGTAGCTGTAATAATAATCTGAGTCGGCTTGACCATCTATGTTAAGATCGAAATCTATTAATTCGTTATACCCATCTATTCTGTTCGTCATTCTGAATATTGTTTCCCAACATGATTCTTTATCATTTTTGTGATATTGGTCAGTATTATAAATAGTGATTCCATGTTTTACTTCTAAAGAATCTCTATTATTCAACCAACCTCCTGGTCCATAATAATCTAAATATGTAGAAAATTCAGATGCATCATGTTCATTCATTATACTTTTTAACCAGATACGGTCTAAATCCTCGCTTGGTAAAAAATTATTTTCATTGTCCACATATTCTACATACTGTTTTTCTTTGTAATCTTCATATTCCTCGCCTAACCAAAATAAATAATGTCCGAGTTCATGTCCAATATAATTCACATAATATTCTTCATGGCAGGCGATATATTTTTCAGACTCACCCCGTTTCATCTCTTCATTGCAAAGAAGATGGATATACAATGGAGCACCAGCATCAAGGTCAAAATGGGTATGTGGTTTAGTACTGTCACATTCTTGTGTTAATCTTATTCCTGCATTATACCATTCTCTTGCGCGATCCCAAATAGTGATTGAATTGATAAAAAAGTAACCATCTGTAAGAGCGAATAATAGATTTGAAGTGGACTTCATACCTTTTTCGAGAGACTCTATTATTTCTCTTACTTGAAAAATATCGCCACTAATGTTTAGATAATCATCCTTATCAAATAAAAAGGAAATCGTCAAATCAAATCCATGTATATCATAATGATTTGTAGGGTCTTTGAATAATTCTACTTCCAGAGCGTCCCCTAAACCATCGCCATCCGTATCGCCATGATTTATGCGAGAACCATACCATTCTTCAACAAAGTCATTAAGACCGTCACCATCAGAGTCAGATGAATGTATGTTTGGTAGGCTGTGAATGGCAAGATATCTTCCAAGTCTATACGCAACTTGCTGAGGCGTACAATCCAAGACCGGCATACAAAATGATTTCTCCCCCAAGGATACTCCATTTGCTTGATCTCTTTGATCATAAAGAGGGTCATCTTGTTCCATTGTATCTTGGAAGAAACAATATGAGAAAGTGCTTCTTCGTGAATAATGGAAAAGGGATGATGGCATGTTTTCAAAACCGATTTCCGGCCTGAAAAAGTTCCCGATTCCTCTGTCAATGTTACTCTCACCCCCACCCAAGCATCCGTCATCGATGTGCAATCTTATTCCCTCCTCAGCAAACTTCGTTGCAGCTTTTACCTTGCTCTCTATCGGTACATTCACTCCATCCATACTATCAAGTTCGAGGAATATATCTTTTTCCCTGGGATTCGCAAGACCCGCATATCCATAGGAAATGTTGAACAAATATGGATGTATCGACAAGTCATATTCAATGATGTTACTTAACCCGTCACTATCCCAATCGTCATTTGGCCCCATAGACTGGTTTCCTTCGTCTTCTGGAATAGACATCAAATCCGTGCATAAAGTTGTTCTTGCGCGTAGTATAATCACATAACTTTTTTGAGTTAAATCCTTTACTACCCGTTCTACCTTTTCCCTGGAATAATAGAGAATCGGATTATACTCAAAATATAACGCGTAATATGTGCCCCATTCTTCGCCATCAGAACTGTCTTTCTCATTCCCCTCAAAGTTCAATCTATGTTCAAACATGAAGTCATCATCCCCCTCCCATTGCTGTTCACCATCGTTAATATCTAATGGATTCGTCCAAGTAGAATCATCTTCCCAAACAGATATTTCACATTGAAAATGACAATCCGGTTCTATTGAAACTCGTGATGCGATTGTATTTTCTACTAATTCAAAAGTGGATTCGGACAATCCTTCATTATACATCACATACTCATGCAATCCTTCATTATCTATAAGATAATTATAATATTCTTCACTCTTTGGTTCATTGGACACTATTCGTTTCCACAAATCATCCAATGATTCATCCCATGGATGTGGATATCTAACATTATCTGCGATTACATATACTTCATCATCCCCTTGCTTATCACCGTTGTC
>CAYRFL010000140.1:0-9688 GCA_964423515.1 uncultured archaeon | reverse complement strand
CCTCGCCCCCCGTGACGTTTCGTACGGTCATCTTCGAGTTCTCCATCCGGAACTCACGTCCCCTGGCCGAGAAATTACCCATTTCTACATCTATCTCGCTACCGCCAATGATGTGAATGGTGCCCTGACCCGTTATATTGAACTCTCCATAGTGACCATCATCCCCCTTCACCAGCCTTACGCTGCATCCGTTCAGAACGAGGGTTCCCGTGCCGTAGACCCATATCCCGGTGTAATCCCCGCTGTCGGCCGGATGAAGTGTGACGATACCCTCGCTGACGTTGAGGTAGGTGGCGTTTTTCCGCGTTCTTTCCGTCCGAGATGGCTCTCCCGGGAAGCTAGCGGTAAGAGAGGCCTTGGACTCCTCTTTCGATTTCTCCTCATTGGAAACGAAGGGGGATGAAAAAACTCCAGATATCATCGCACCGACGAATATCGCGCATAACAGTAATCGCAATGACTTCCTCATATACACACCTTCAGAACATTTTCATCGCTTTATCCTTGCCGCCCATGATCGAGCGAACTAGTACCCCCCGAGGAGCTTTCCTCCTGCCAGATCGAACTTCTGGCTCTTGAGCTTGTCAAGCTTCCTGTGGTGAACAGCGCCGAAAAGCAGGAATCCAACGAAGAGAACGAGACTGATTACCATGAAGATTATGCTCGTGTTCACTGCCAGTGCAAGGAACAGCCCCGATAGCAATGTCACACCTGAAAGGAGAAATCCGACCTTCCTCTGGAATACCTCGTTCTTTATCTCATCCTCGAGATTGAAGATCTGGGCCCTCCTCATGTAATCGGTCTCCTGCTCCTCCTCCTCCACCACTATCTTCTCACCGCAGTACCTGCAGACCACCTCGGACTCGCCGAGGCTCTCTATCCGCTTTCCGCAGCTAGTACATTTGATAAGCGTCATCTCTGCCATAGCAATCCCGGGCCAAATCGTGTTAATATTATTTAAGTTTTGTATAGAAGATTCGAAGCGTGGAGTCGAGAGCCATGAACACAGGCCATGAACACACCCGTTATCGTTTTCAGACCGATGGCCAAGATGGTCCGATCAAGGTTATGTTCGGGTTATCGACAGGATTGAATGCTCAAGGTCCTAAAAAAATGAATGACCATCGCATTGACATGGCCATGTACATTTCTGAAAGATGTGCCTGAGATGATACCGATACGGCCATCACCCTGTCTCTCCCCCTACTGTTTGGATTCAATCCGATTTCTGTTTTCCCAGAAGGGCGATGCTCGCCAGTAACGCTTCGAGCTGTATCTTCTCGTTTGATCCCTCTACCAGCCTGAACTCGAACTCTCCGACCCTGTCGACCAGCATCATAATGGTCCTGTCATCCATTGAGATGTTGAATATCTCCTGGTGTATGCCCTTGATTATATCCATTCCCGAAAGCCCCTTGTCAACGAGAAGCTCGGAAAGCTTCTCCCGGGCCTCCTGAAAGTTGCCGGACATGGCGCTGTAGAGCATGTTCTGAATGTGCTTGGGCTCGGCTATGCTCAGTATCCGGTAAATTGCCTCCTCGTCCAGCCTCCCCTCGGATGATGCCACCACCTGCAGCATGGTCAGAGCCTTCCGGAGGTCCCCATCAGCCACCTTGAGAAGTAGGCTCAATCCATCATCGTTCACCTTTACGCCCTCCTTCTCGGCCACGGAAGAGATATACTTATTCATATCCTCCTGGCGTATCTTTGGGAATCGGAACGTGGCACAACGGGACTGGATGGGATCGATTATCTTGGATGAGTAGTTGCATGACAGAACGAAGCGGCAGCTAACGGTGTAACGCTCCATTGTGCGGCGGAGGGCATGCTGTGCATCCGAGGTCAGCGCATCGGATTCATCCAGGAATATTATCTTGAAGCCCACGCTGGGATTGAACGCGCTCGTCTTTGCGAAATCCTTTATCTTCTCCCTGACCACACGGATGCCCCGCTCATCGGAGGCGTTCAGCTCCAGAAAGTTATGCTTCCAATCATCCCCGAACAGCTCCTTGGCCAGGGCTATGGCCGTCGTGGTCTTGCCGGTACCCGCCGGTCCCGCAAAGAGCAGATGAGGTATGTTCTCCTCCCTCACATAGGAGGCGAGACGCTCAATTATGGCATCCTGTCCGATTACCTCCGCCAGCTTCGACGGGCGATACTTTTCCGTCCAGATATCGAGCATGTGACTTCCTCCGGATCAAGTATAAATATTCCTTCATGGCGCATTTCTAACTATAGTTCCCCCCTTCCGATATCCCAGATCCATATCTTCGGGGGCGTCGTCCTGATGGTCAACCGATGGGAATTATTACTAAATAATGTCATATTAGATTAAAGTTTTGAGATCTGTGCAACTTATCCCAACACGGTATCTGGCATATTTTCCTTAAGGTCGGATTCGCCGCGACGAAAATAGGAAATATTATGAAAGATATATATTGTCAATGGTGCAAAGTTCGAGAAAAAAGTCGAATTTTTCAGCTTGACAATTTGCGCGGAATCGCGTGAAAGCGCAGATGCCGCTTTATAATATAACAGGCTTATACGAGCAAAAATCCATATCGTTGTACCTTTGGGTCATGTTCGATGCCCGTAACCACCATGATGTGGTATGTGAGGCGGTGAAATGGAAACCAAACAGAAGAAAGTGATAGCCGTTGGAGTGGTCGCATTGATATTGCTGGGGACCCTTGGTGTGTTCTACAGGTTCGGGGCCACGTCCGAATCGGGCTACGAAACGGGGATCGCCTCATACGGCATGATATTGAACGGAAGCTCTGCGAGGAGCGAAGTGAACCTCTCGGCAGCCGTGGCATCCTATTCAAATCCCTTCATACCCCTCATTGCCACTCCCGTGACCCTGTATTACGACGAGGAGTTGAATTTCGTCCCGCTCCTGGTTGCCGATGAGGATTCTCCCTCAAGGTCCGTTACGGATTTTCTCGCCTACTACGGGATGCCCCGTCTCACCGGCTTCGGCCCCCTAAAAGCGTTTTCCGGGATGGATTATTCCCTTGACGAGCACATGGAGTCGGGTGACCCCGTCACCCTGTCCATGAGGGTGGCTCTGGAGTACTGGACCTCGTCCGATGGAGCTTTGCTCATCGAGAATTCTCCCGGCGGGTACCGGGCGGCGGTCTCCGTCGTACCCCTGGCTTCCTATCTCAATATACCCGTCATAGTGATCGACCGGGTGGACGCCGAGGTAGCAGATTTTCTCGACTCTCTCTCGGTCGAATATTCCCTTGTATGCGGCGCCATGTCGGGTTACCGCAAGGTGCTTCATTTCGATGATCCCGGAGACCCCGAGCATACCGATCTCGTTGTGGACCTGACGACGAAGGTCGTGAAGGCACGCGCGGGCAAGGATATTCGCTATATCACGCTGGCGAACCCCGACGACATCAACCGCCCCGAGGTGCTCGATTCCGTTGAGTACGAGTTCACGGGCGAGGTGGTGGATTCCGGGGCCGCCGCCTATCCGGGTGCTGCACCGTCCACCAGTGCGGGAGATCCCATCCACTACTGGGACATACCTGCGGATTACAAATATGCCAACGTCAAGGTGGACCTGAAGATGGACGTGTCCCGGGAGGTGCTGGGTGACGCGGGCGGGGCGAGGATATACGCATACCTCGGCGTCGACGGGGACGAGAACGGCGTTATCGAGCCCTCGAAGGAGGGTGATGTGCTGCAGTTCTTCGGGGGATCGCCGGCCTACGAGAACATGGGTTACAGCGCGGGAAATTCACCCCTGGCCAAGAACACCTACGCCCATTTCTACACGGAACTGCCGTTCTTCAACGAGAAGAAGGTCACACATGCGGCCCAGCTCCTGGCCCGTCTTCCCACCACCTGGGGGGATTCATATCTGGTCAAGGAGCCCGGAGACTACATGTCCACCTATACCCTCGAGATAACGGTAGAGAAGATAGATGATCCGATCTACCCTCTCATGAACGACCTGTCCACAATGGCCCCCTATCTGACAGCTCTACGGGGCGGCCTGCTGCTGGCAAAGCCTGATTTCGGGATATACAGCCCGGAGCTGCTGGCCTACAACAACTGCAGTCTCCCGTGCAGCGAGGAGAACCTTCTTCCCGTGGTGAACGAGGAGGCACTGGAGGTCAAGACAGAGCTTAACCGCGTACTGGGAGTACTCGCCGGGCTGCCCACAGATGATCCGGTGACGGATTACGTGGCACTGGCCGATCATTATCGGGGATTTCCGGTGGATGATAAGATGCATCTTGCCATAATCGCCGATACGAACATGGTCCCGTGGTTCTACTACAACACCAGGCAGAACGAGGCCACTCAGGGCTTTGGCATGCCCTCGGACATATTCTACATGGACATAGATTCCGCCTTCACGGCGGAGGAGGCCCCGGCGGAGATAGACGGGCAGACGAATCCCGACTTCGAACTTGCCACGGGCAGGATCGACGGCTGGGACGCGCAGGACGTATCCGCCCTCATAGCCCGCACTGCCTTCTATTCGGTCATAATGGACAGAGTGAACGGCCCCCGGAACGGTCTGGACCTTCCCCAGTGGAAGACCAGCTGCATGACTTCCATCGGTACCGAGCCTCCGGTGGGGGTGGCTCAGACGGCGGCGAACAAGCTGGCCGAGATGTGGAGACAGGCGGGTTTCGAGGTCCACGAGGACAAGCTGCTGCGGCAGGACGAATCCAGGCGGCAGAGGGCGGCACCGTACTACGAGTCATCGTCCATGATCTTCTTCTGCGCACACGGTTTCTACTACTGGTATGTTCCCACGGCGGTGGAGAACGTTCTGCCAGGGCTGCCTCCAGTTGGGGCCGGGGGAGCCTTCGACGTTGCCCACGTTAAGGAGATGCGCTTCGGCCCGTCGGTCCTCTTCGGCTCATCCTGCGTAACTGGAAAGATCGATTCTCTTCAGCCGTACAATGCCCTTTCACAGGCCTTTCTCCATGCGGGCCTGGCAGCCTATGTGGGGGCCAGCAGGATGTCCTGGGGTTCCCTCGTACCGGTCCCGGATGCCACCAGCGGGGAATCGCTCGGAGACCTACTTGCGGTATATTTTTACGGCTACATGTGCGGTTACCGCTACGACAAGGGCGGGGGAATGACCGGCCTTTCCATTTCCAACGTGGATACCGGCACGGCCATGATGCTGGCGAAGACGGATTTCATGGAGCACGAGGGGAACGATATGGGTGCCTACAACTGCGATACGGTGGAGGAGTTCAACCTTCACGGGGACCCCGCCTTCAATCCCTTCGAGCCCCAGCACGGCGGATGAGGCACATTTGCGGGAATTCACATGTCAGAGCGTGAGAGCGTGAGAGAACCCTGCGAGGTCGATCTCGGATCCGTGGAACAGTTCCAACACACGGCCGATGTAGGGATCGTTGCCAGGGGCAGTGACATATCCCAGTTGTTCTCCCTCTGTGCCAGGGGCCTTATTGAGATCATTGTCGGAGGGAACACCGCTTCTTTTGGGAGAACTGCGGATACGGATGATATCGAGCGAGAATCCCGCAGGGCGGAGTGCCAGGGGCAGGATGCGGAAACGCTCATGGTGGAATTCCTCACCGAGATACTCTACCTTCTGGAGACCGAAGGGCTTCTGGTGATATCCACCGTACCGGCAGTCCATCCCACCGGAAAAAGGCTCGAGGCAGAACTGGTCTGCCTTCATTACCATGAGGAAACGATGGGGCATCTGACGGAGGTGAAGGCGGTCACCTACCACATGATCCTGGTGGATGAATGCATTGGAGGAGGATGGGGGGCCAGACTCGTTTTCGACCTTTGAAGATTCATGGGTCTTTTTATAGGGATATCTATCAAATTCCTTTCAGTTCTAGGTCCTACGAAAGAGCAATGAATAAAAATAGGAAGAATCACTATATATGGTAAGGCTCGATATGCAGAATTGGTCCTGATGAGGCCCCATTTCTTCCGGATATCGTTCGCCCTACAGCTTCTTTGAAGTGGAATTCCATGTCTGTTACAGAGACCGTTGAGAGTGAAGGGGAAGTCGGTGGGATAGAGTCGGGAGAATTCACTCTGGAGCCTTCGACACAGGGGAAGGAGGAGGACGGCCTAAAGGAGACGGAAACGGAACGCGACGAATCCGCTACCGCACATTCATCGAATGACGATACCGATGATGAAAACAGGGCGGAGGACAGGGTTGAGTCGGGGAATGGTACAGAGGAGGGAGGAGGGGCCGATCAAGATGAACTCGGAGGGTCTGGGAGCGAAGCGACCGAGAACCCTTTGAACGGTGGGGATCCCGGAGCGATCCTTGATTCTGATGATGATTCTGATGATGATTCTGATGATGATCTTGATGATGCAGAGGGAACCGGGAAGGGAGATATCGACCGGAAAAATGTCGGAACCGGGGAAGACGGCGATGAAAGGATGAAATCGTCAGGTGACGACGGAGCTGAGGAAGATCCGGATGGTTCCGGGAAGGAGGAAGTAGAGTGTGGACAGGTTTCCCGTGACGATCTTGTGCTGCCGGAGATAAGCATCAATAAACTCTACGGGCCCCCGAAAAGGAGGAGCAGGAGAGAAAAGGCCCGTGTATACACCACTGCGGTGGTCATCGCCATACTGGTTGGATTTTCGATCTTTGCATACGTTAAGTTCACCTCTCCCCCTCCAGCGGGGGATATGGACCAGGACGGCATGCCCGATGAATGGGAGGAGGATTACGATCTCGATCCCCTGGACGCCTCGGACCGGAAGGACGACCCCGACGGCGACGGCCTCACCAATCTCGAGGAGTACCGTGAACAGACGAACCCACGGAGCCCGGATACGGACGGCGATGCCATATACGACGGCTGGGAACTCGAGCAGGGCCTGAATCCCCTGGACAACTCCGATGGAAAGCTCGATCCGGACCATGACGGCATACGTTTCAAGGTGGGCCAGATAGAGGTGAACAGGACCTTTCCGAACAACCAGGAATACCTGGCCAGCACGGACCCCCGTAAGCCGGATACCGACGGCGATGGGATGGTTGACGGCTGGGAGGACTATTTCGGCCTGGATCCCCTTGACGCTTCGGATGGAACGGCGGACGCCGATCAGGACGGACTTCTGAACTATGACGAATACTTGAGCGGCACCAATCCCTCGAAGAACGATACCGACTCCGATGGTCTTCCGGATGCTCACGAATCTCAGGTAACAGGCACTGACCCCCTCCTGTGGGACACCGACGGGGACGACATGCCAGACGGATGGGAGGCGAGATACGGATTGGACCCTCTCGACCGGAACGATCCCTTCCTTGACCCCGATGACGACGGCCTTCAGAACTGGAGAGAGTACTACCATTCGACGAAACCGCGTGATCCGGACAGCGACGGAGACGGCATGCCGGACGGCTGGGAGATCGAGTGGGGATGGGACGAGCACGGCAAGATCTGGATCGACCCCAGCGTTCCCGACGGTGACGGGGACCCCGATTCCGACCAGCTGTCCAACATCCGTGAGTACCTGTATGAAACGGACCCGCTAATCGCCGACACCGATGAGGACGGGCTTTCGGACGGATCGGAAGCCTTCATCGGTTTTTCCGGCAGGCTCGTGGGCGGCATCTACCGCACCGATGACGCCTCGTACCGATACCACACTGACCCGGTATCGAATGATACGGACTCGGATGGCATTCTCGATATCGTGGAGGTGGACGAGGGGACGAACGCATCCAGCCCGGATACCGATGGGGACGGATTGTTGGACGGAGAGGAGAAGGGAGAGTATTCCACGGATCCGGGGGACACGGACACGGACGGTGACGGCCTAACGGACTGGCAGGAACTCAAGGGAACCCTCGGATACAGGACGAATCCGCTGCTCTCCGATATGGACGAGGACGGAAGAACCGACGGACAGGAACTGCTGACGAACCACCTTCCCTACAGGAAAGGGGACGGCTCCGAGATAGACCACGAGAGCGATCCGACCATGTCGGACACGGACGGGGACGGCATGAGCGACGGATGGGAGATGATGCACGGCAGTACCAGGGACATGGACCTCATCGAGGCGTTCACGGACGAGCTCGGGCTGGCCCTGTGGTTCGACAAGGACCATGCCTTCCGGGAATACAACAGGAATGCGAGCGGATGGATGGAGTTCCTGGACTCGGACGACGACGGCAGGGTCGATGACGAACTGCCCGCCGTGCTTATAATCAATCCGATCCTGGCAGGGGATCGAATGCTGGACCCGGACAACGACGGGCTGGCCAACGTCGAGGAGTGCCTGAACTATCGGGAGGCCACCGGGAAGGACAACTCCACGGATCCCCTGAGCGTGGACACGGACGGTGACGGCATGCCGGACCGCTGGGAGCTATCCTACATATCGTATTTCCCGAAACTGGCGAGATGGTCCCCGGATCCCCTGAGATGGGACCCCCGGGATGACCCCGACGAGGACGGCTGTTACTACGAGATAGATGGAGAGACCTACTATCACCCATTCGCCAACCTGGAGGAGTACTACTGGTCCAATTATTATTCGAATCACTGCGACCCCTCCACCGCGGACGTTGACGGGGACGACGTTCCGGACGGGGAAGAGATCTGGATGCATTCGTATGACGGCAATATCAACTCGGGCGACGGTCTGCCCAATGGCTGGGAATGCCTTTTCGGCGCCTACAATCTCTACATGTTCCACCCGGGGCAGGACTACGAGCCTTCGGAGTTCATGAAGCAGGATTTCAATCCCTTCACCAACGACAGCAACAACGACGGCATTCTCGACAGGGACGCCGACCCGGACGGCGACGGCCACCGGAACCAGGAGGAATGGCACATGCGGACGGATCCCACCGACCATCACAGCACTCCACTGGGCCACCGTGACACCAGGGCGGGGCCCCGGTCCGCACCGGAACGGAACGTCCGTCCTTCCGTATTGGGAACGGGAGACGGGAGACAAGCATATACGCTCCCGCCGTCTATATTCATGACCCTGGCCCTCGTGGCAATGTTTATCCTTCGTCGGAAGCACTGCCGGTGAACACATGACACGGAAGTCAACCGGCTTGAACGGCTGCGTAACTAATAAGGAAGGATTTATAAAACACCCCGACTATACCTCTGCGGAAATCCCGGGTATGTCGGGAATTACCTGAACAGGAAGAGTATCGGGAAACGACTGCATACGTCGGTGAACTTTTATAGTTTTAAACACAGAACGCGTTCGGTGAAATGGAAATGACCCTGAAATGTGCTATTATCAAATCCGGATTGGGCATCGATCATATTGTTGAACAGATCAAGCGCTCAAAGGAGTTGGGAGCGTCCCTGGTCGAGGTCAGGATAGACGAGTACCTGTACCCGACACCCGAGGAGGCAGCCCCGAAACCGAAGGAATCCCTGCCCGCGGTCAATGAGAAGAAGATCGAGCAAGCTCCCAAAAAGAAGACAGAAAGCGACCTTGTGATCGAGAGTTCCCAGGGGAAAGAGGACGAGGCCGAGCTCACGCCGGTTGTAACCGATAAGGAGGCCGAAGGAGATAAGACGGCCAACGCCGGGGAGACGGCTCCTGCCGATGACAAGACGGACGAGAACGCTGAGGAAGTAGTGAAGAAGAAGGAAGTGGAAGGGACGGAGGAAGTGGAAGGGACGGAGGAAGTGGAAGGGACGGAGGAAGTGGAAGGGACGGA
>CAYRFL010000139.1:0-9800 GCA_964423515.1 uncultured archaeon | reverse complement strand
ACGACGGGGACGGGACGTGGAGCCTCACCATCACCTTGGCCCATTCCCTGGGCGATCTCTACTATTCGATACAGGTGAACGATACTTCCGGCAATTTCATAAGACAGGCAGTGCAGACGATAACGGTCAGCGACAACGATGCTCCGGCGATAGCCGTGGACACCAGCCCCGGAGCCGGTACCACCGGGGATATCTACAACTTCGACGTGTCCGTAACTGACAATATCGCGGTTCTGAACGCAAACGTCAGCTGGACACACGGGTCCCTGGGCGGCAACATGCCCCTCGGTGACGACGGTGACGGCACGTGGAGCTTCAACATCACCCTCGACCACATCATTTCGGACCTTCTCTATTCGGTACAGGTGAACGATACGTCGGGCAACGTTTTCAGGCAGCAGACCAGATCGATAACCGTTCTGGACAACGACCTGCCGGCCCTTCTGGACCACAGTCCTCCAAACGGCACCACCGGGGACTCGTTCAGCTTCAACGTAACTGCCACGGACAACATTGGGATAGGGAGCGCCAACGTCAGCTGGAGCCACGGAGAGCTGGCGGATAACGTGCCCATGCTGGACATGGGGAACGGCACCTGGGGTCTCATCATCATGCTGGACCATTGGCTCTGGAATCTGACCTATACGGTACAGGTGAACGATACGTCGGGCAATTTCGTCCGATGGACCAATGATACCGTGACTGTCTCGGACAACGACCTGCCACTGCTAATGAGCGATCAGAGCCAGGACGCAGGTACCACGGGCGATCCCTTCCGGTTCAACGTTACGGTTTCGGACAACATAGATATCGAGGAAGTGAAGGTAAGCTGGATGCACGGACATCTCGGGGGAAACGACACAGCCGAGGATATGGGCGGGGGAACGTGGTCCCTGGAGATCGTTCTCGGGCATCTAGTGGAGGATATGGAGTACTTGCTATTCGTCAACGACACCTCGGGGAACCTCCTTCGTACTGGCATGAACAGCGTGGGGATCGCAGACGACGACGGACCGGGCTTTACGGACAACAATCGACTGAACGGGACCACCGGGGACGCGTTCTTCTTCAATATAAGCGCATTCGACAACATCGCCGTGGAGGCAGCATATGTCAGGTGGGTCCACGGCGATATCGGGAGCAATCTGACGCTCACCGCTTCCGGCGACCTCCGGACCGGATCGATAATACTGGACCACAGCACCGCTCCCATCGTGTATTCGTACTACCTCGTCGATACCTCCGGCAATACGCTTACGGGCCAGGATGTTGTCAGGAACGTCACCGACAACGACCTGCCCGTTGCCTACCTAGAAGGGAACATTACGGTGGAGCAGCGCGAGGAATTTACAGTGTCTGGCAACGGCAGCTACGACAATATGGGCATCGCAAACCGGACGTGGTCGCTTCCCGTTAACGGCGGTGCCGTGCACTACGGCGATAACTTCAAGCACACCTTTTCCGAACCGGGGACCTTCGAGGTGGTCCTGACTGTACGCGACGAGGCGGGCAACGAGGATTCGAAATCCATCTTCGTCAAGGTGATGGACTCCGACAGACCTGAAGCGTACGCCGGAAGCGACGCTGCGATAGCGGTTCACACGTGGTACGTGTTCGACGGCAGCGGCTCAACAGACAACACGGGCATTACCAATTACTCCTGGTCCTTCCTGTACAACGGGATCGGTTGGAACCTCTACGGGGCGAACCCGCGTTTCTTCTTCGTCACACCGGGCAACTACAACGTGACCCTTACCGTGCTGGACTCCCGCGGCAACAGCCACAGTGATAACATGTCCCTGCGTGTAACGGTGGACGATACGGGGGATGACGATGAAGATGACGACACCGGGGAGGACGATGACGATACAGCGGGGGACGATGACGATGTCGGGGACGATGACGACACCTCGGATGACGATGTAACCGGTGATGATGACGATTCATCCGGCGAGGGCGACGGGGACGGCGGCGAGGGCGTCGGCAAGTTCTTCAGCTCGCCGGCGGGAATATCCATAATCGGAGTGATAGGGATTCTGCTGGTGCTGGGCATACTTCTGATGGTCCGCAGAAAGAGCAGGAAGGAGGAAGCGGCAAGAGCTGCGGCGGCCCGGAAGGGCGGAAAGAAGGACAGCTCGAGGGAGCGGAGAAGGGCAGCCATGGAGAGAAGAAGGAAAAAGGCGGCATCCTTCGGCGGACCGGCTGCGGGTCCCGTCGTCCGGGGAAGCTCGGCAAAGCGAAGGAGGGAGGCCGCCAAGAGAAAAAGGGAAGCGGCCCGAAAGAGGAGGCGGGAGCTGGCGAGGAAGAAGTGGGCCGCGGTCGGCGGACCCGACATATGGCTGGAGGACGATGACGAGTGGGGTGACGATGAGGCGGACGTGGGTTGGGCGGAGGACGGAAAGGTAAAAGAGGATGAGGGATGGGCCGACGAGGATGAATACGAGCCCGAAGGCGGTTACTCCGACGGAGAGAGATATGCCCGTGACTATGACCGGGATGATGGCTGGGATGACGATAGCGGTGGTAACGACGAGTGGGACGAGGACGAGTATGAGGACGATGAGTACGAGGACGACTATGAATACGAGGATGAGGCGGATGAATGGGAGGACGACGAGGACGACGACGGGGATTACTGGGATTGAGGAGAAAAGGGTCGAAGGTAGATTTCAGCATTACAGTTGATATTGAAAGTCTATTCTTATTCTAAGAGTTCTTCAACTTTAGGTGGATTGACTTAGGATAGAACCGATTAGGTGAGAAAGGATAAAACTGAACAAACAATGAATATCACGCCTATCCATGTACTGATAATTTCTAATCGAATATCCATAAGCGAGGTTCTTTTCTTTTTTCTTTTTAATAATATTGCGATTATTCCGAATATACTTGAAATGATACCGATGATCAGCAGAATAATAAATAACCTTCGAAACGATAAATCGAATTGTAATGATAATGAGAAACAGAAAAGTCCAAAAGCAGATATCGAAAGTGATATTATGGAAAATATAACAGTCTTTTCTTTTTCGTTTCTATTTTTAATTTTGTTATGATTATTCGGTCGATTTTTACCAACGATCAATATGGAGGAGAGAAGGATGAAATGTATAGCATACCAGCAATGATTATACGCTTTTCCCAACGGGATACAACCTTCCCAGTGTTCAAACCAGGATGCCGATTTAAAATGCTCCATGGTTATAAACAGTAATAATCCGGTAATTAAACCGAAGGATACTGGGAAATAACTTGGAAGTTTTTTTTTACATACGAGAAGTTCAAGAAGAATTAAAATCCCAATCATCACGCAAACGAAGATTAAAACATTATGAGTATATTTGTAGGGCTGTCTCTCATCTTGATAATCTCGAACATAGTTCGGTCTACCATCGTTATAACTTTCTTCATATTGTCGTAATCCCCAATACTGATCACCCACATGGGTAGGCCCCTCTCGCCATCTATTCGAGGTCAGCGAAGTGACGATTATATACAACGCCACGATTGCCATTAGGATTCCAATAGGTCCACGAATTCTATTGATTGTACTTTTCCATTGACTTTTCCGGAAATTTTTCATATTATTTTTCCAATGATTTCATACCTAATAAATGTGTTGGGTGCCATTTTACAAGTCGATTTGGGATTCTTATCAAATTCAGAATAAGAATAAAATCTGAAAATTTATTTCTGTGTTCTCGATCTCCAATGTAAATGGTATTGTCCAATCCCTTGAAATGGGGGTCGCCCGTGATGACCGGCGCACAAACCACCTTTCCTGTCTCCAGTATTATCGCATTGGACAGACCGAAGACCTGTCTTTCCATCCTCATGGCCTTTCGGGTGTTGCCCACCCTCTACGCAATATCGAGTATTGGCGCATATCTGTAGTTCTTGCTGATGAAAAATGGAGAGGACCCTCCCTGAAATCCCAATTTTCCATACTGTACTTGGCCGACAGTTCCGCTATGACGATCATCGGCGTTACACCCCTCCCATCCTCGACATACTTGCGTTCGCGTTCTCCCTTACGAGACCCGCGAAAGTACTCTATCCACGCGTAGGAGTCGAAAACCCAATCATAGCTCATGGAATTCACCTTCATCCGATTCCGTGAACTCCGTCATCTCCGGATGAGCGCCAAATCTCGTTTCGAGGTTTTTCCTCCTGAGGTCGATCAGGTCGTTGTAAAGGTTGTGTCTCTTTATGGAAAGAACATCCAAATCACCTTTATACACATACGTTTCTTTTCAGAAAGAACTATTAATCAACCAAAAAGTATATTAATTGATAGATAAGTATACAATATAGTGGTAATGGTGTTTGAACCAATCCTGTTTAACGAGAAAGAAATCATTGAGACCGGGCATTTCAAAGAAGAGCTCTACTACAAATATCGGAAGAACCTGGACCTCGTTGAGGATATCCTTGAATCGGGAGAACACCTGAAGGAATCGAAAAACAAAATGATAGTGACCATGCCAACCAAGGATGGAATCTGGGAGCTGGTTTACTCGGAGACGAAACATGAGTTGGTATTGATCCACATCAAGCTGAGAAGGAGGTAATGAAATGAAGAAATGCATCGTTTGCGAAGGGGATCTGAGAGAGTATTCGGAGCTGAGTGAAGAGGTAGAAATAAAGGGATGGAAATGTACTGAATGCGGGGAGACCTTCTTCACATCCAGTGAGATGCTCAGGTGGGAGGTCCTTACCGGGAGAAGGCCAAAAGAAGTCCGCAAGGTGCGAAAGATGGGGAACTCCCTAATGGTGACCCTGCCAAATGAACTGGTGAGGGATACGGGAATTCACAGTGATGATCTGGCATTGTTCAAAAAAGTAAAGGACGGAATACTCATCGAGATCGTACATCCGGAAGCGGCATGAAGACAACTTGACCTTACATCTTGCATGACAATTCGGTAAAGAATGGAATTTGCACATCACCTGTCAAGAAAATGCACGCGAGCTATCTGAAAACCTTCCCAATCGTTCTCCGCTCAAAGCGGGCCCATCCCATCACCAGGGAACCTGCTTGACACCGATCTTGTAACCGATGACGTTGGCGGTCTTGTGAAGTATGGGCGTCAGTACGAGAACGGCGATGAGACCAATCCATCTCCAGTTATGGATAAACATCTCCGCGAACCATCCCCACGAGAAAACGGCCAGGAGGAGCCATACGCCCAGTATCATGTCGAACTGGTCCAGCCCCGGCACCGCCGCCCCCCTCTCGAAGTTCATCCTGCGCTTGAAGAACGAAGCCACGGAGTCGCCGAACAGGGCCCCGAAGGAGATGAGAAACACGTTCTTCAGCACCTCCAGCTGGCTCGCTCCGAAGTGCCAGTACTCTCCCGCATCCACCCGGCGCATGATGAAGGCCATGGCAAGGCCCGCCACCATTCCTATGAGGGTTCCCCCCACCAGGCCCCCCCAGGACTTGCCGTCGCCCAGTATCCTCCTGCCGTCCCTGAAGTTCTTCCCGAAGTCGATGGGGTATTTGTTGCCGGTGAACACCGCGGTTGGATTGGATATGAATAACGGCAGCATGAGCCACATGGACTGCACGGCGATCAGAAGGATATCGGCCACGTTCACTTAAACACCTCGATCTCGTTAGGAATCCCGGCATAGGATTGCCTGTCCGGGACCTTTTGATAATCATATTTATGGGATGCGAAAGCCCGGCCATTTCCTCAGAGAGCCAGTTCCCTCAGCCTCTCGCATATGCTACCTGCGAGAACTCTGTCGATGCCCTCCACGAACTCAAGATCCTCCGGGATCGCATCGCGAAGGTCCTCAAGGGACCGGTATCCCGCCGCGTGAAGGCTCTCTGCAATGGTCCCCTCCACCTTCAGCTTCATCATGAACTCGCCGATCGGGTCGGTTTTTTCCGACTCGTCACTGCCAAAAGGGTATTTCTCCTGGCTTCCGTCCTCTTTTGGCACGCTGAGAGATTCGGATATCGTCGGTTCGGGGGATGTTTTATCGTCCACCAAGGCCAGGGCGTCCTTCTTCACCTCATCCCCGAAGATATCCCCGATCTCCTCCTCGGTAACGTCACTTGACAGGTCATCGGATGCAGCATCGATCTGTTTCCCGGCCTCCATTCCTGCCTCAGGCTTTAACTCCCCTGCTCCATCATCGTCCTTTTCCGGAACGCCCGCAACCTCCGCTTCCTTTTCCGAAACCTTTTCACCTGCGGTTTTCCCTGCCGTTTCCAGAGTCTGCTCTTTCTCCTGTCCGGTCTCCCCTGCCGTTTCCCCGCCAGCCTTCTCATCATCCGTTTCATTCGTCCCATCCTTATCCACTTCCTTTCCCCCCTCCTTCTTGCCGAAGAGGCCCTTTATCTTGGACCATATTCCTTTCTTTTCGCCCTCAGGTTTTACCTCCTCCTCGGCTCCTTTGTCGTCCTTCCCCTCGCCATCTTCCTTTTTATCGCCCTCTGCCCCTTCATCTCCCTCTGCTTCCTTTTTGTCCGCACCCTCACCGGCTTCCTCTTCCTCCGGGGCTCCATCTTCTTCCTCTGAAGGGTCCGGATCGCTTTCCCTTGCCTTATCCTTGGCTTCATCCGGTTCTTTTACAGCAGCTTCCGCCTCGCTTTCCGGTTCCGCGACCACTGGTTCGCTCTCCTCGGGCTTCTTTCCGGCTTCGAGCTTCTTCTCCATGTCGGTATCATCGGAGGCAACCGGGCCGAATTTCCCGCGGAGCCTTTCGGCGACCTTCTCAGCCAGCGCCGGGCCAAGGCCCGGAACCGTTCTCAACGCCTCAACCTCCGCTCCCGATACCCTGTCGTATCCATCGAAACCCGAATCGACGATGGCAATGGCCTGGGCTTGCCCCACCCTCGGGACGGTCTTTATGACCCCGATTATCTCCTCCCTCGTCAATACCGGCTTCCTCGGAGATATCTCCTCTTCCTCCTCCTTCTCCGCCCCGGATGGTTCGACGGCTGGCTCCTTCTCCGGGATCACCTTCAGTAGCGACACATCTCCACCATCCGTCTTTTTCACTTCCGCAGCCCTGTCCTTCAAGACATCCCTGCTGAAATCATAGGACCTGACGGGGAGATCCTTTTTATCCTCCATCTCCTTCATATCAGTCAGCCCCTCCTTCTCCGTCTCTCCTTCCTCCTTGGATAACAGGTCCCCTACCAGCTCAATAAGCCTCTCATCTTCGTCCAGTTCATCGATCTCATCTTTATCGGTCATGCGAAACCTCCGGTCTCCGGGTGCTCAAGCTATAAACGTGAATTATTACAATAGGTTTTCGCCGCAGTATGCACATATCGTCCAATTAGACTTCACGGTCTTTCCACATTTGGGGCATTTTGCCTATTTGGGGCCCTTGAGCCGGCTGCCGCGATAGACGCACAGTTCCCAGTTCCCTCCCCAACTTACGATTGCAGTTTTGGCCCCTGTCGCTGCGAGTTATAGCAGGTACTTTTTGAACCGATGGGGTATCGACGGGAGGTGGGTACCCGGACCTTGTAATAATTACCGCATCCCCGAAATCCGGTTATAACGGATATCAAGTCAAATCCGTTCGGAAAGATTTATATCGCTCCTGTTCATTTATGCGCAGCGGTAGAGAAAATGCCTATGCCCCTGGAGATACTGGAAAAAGCACTCAACAGCAGGATAACCCTGCTGCTCAAGGACGGCCGGACCCTGACTGGAACACTCTCAGGATTCGACGATTACATGAACATGGTGCTTCTGGATACGGAGGAGGATTACAAGGACGAGAAGAGGAGGATCGGAATGGTCGTTCTCAGGGGCAACAACGTTGTGAGGATCGCCCCTCAGTAGAAGGGCCGACCTAAAACCATGGGGCTCCGCCCCGCCGGCGGTTTCCGGGAGAGCTCGAGAGGGTCTTTGATATGTTCTGTATCAAGTGCGGTTCAGAGGATATGCTCTGTGAAAATCTATGCGGCAGATGTTATGCCGAGGAACATACCCTCGTAAGGATAACACCCCGGGCGGAGATGATCCTTTGCGTCCGATGTCCCTCACGCAAGGTGGGCAAGAGATGGGAGGAATACGGGGAGCTCGATGAACTTCTGGACAGCACCGTCATGGACTCGCTTCAGGCGGATCGCAACCTCAATATACATGACGTAGAGCTGACGAACCGGGAGATGGACGAGCACAGGCGCACCGTTTCCGTAAGGGTGAGCGGAGACGTGATCGGCCATGAGTTGCTGAGGGAGGTCTCCATGGAACTGTACCTCAAGAAGGGGGTGTGCCAGAGGTGCTCGAGGATCGCGGGCCGTTATTTCGAGGGGATCCTGCAGGTTCGCGGCGAGGATGCCAAACTGGATCACAGGGTGAAGGATCGTATCCGCAATCTGGTACACGACGAGATCGGGCGAACCTCCGGGAAGGACCGTGCCTCCTTTATCAGCAAGGAGGAGGACATCCATACCGGCATCGATTTCTATCTCGGGAGGAGCAGCGACGGCAGGAACCTGGCAAGGCTCATCGGCGACAGGTACGGATCGAAGGTCAAGGAGTCCAGCTCATTGGTCGGTCGGCGCGAGGGGAAGGATTTCTACAGGATGACATATCTCGTGAGGATACCGCGTTTCTCACCCGGGGATCACATACGCTTTCATGATACGGTATACAGGGTGTTAAAGATAGAACCGGAGAGGGTTGGTCTTCTCGATCTCCGCGACGGGAACACGAAGCGGGAGGAGCGCAAGAACCTCCGGAGGGCAGAGGTACTTGGTGGTAACGAGCTGATAGAGCGGGCGCTTGTGGTCTCCTGCGGACAGGCGGGGGGCGAGGTTACCATAATGAATCCCCGGACCTTTCATTCCAGCGTGATCCTTGTCCCCGACCGCGTGGGTATGCCTGCGGAAGGCGAGGAAACGGACGTTATCATTGATGGCGACGATATCTATCTCATATGAGCGAATGACTGAATGACTGAATGACTGAATGACTCAACGAGTGGACGAATGAATCTCCGGATGGGGCACGGTCAGGAAGGAAGAAGTGATCGACGGACCGAACATGACCGATATAACGGAAACGACAATTTGTGCTTGGTCGGGGTCCCGGCAGGACTGTGGAAATGTGTCATAGGTGAACGTCATGTGTGAGCGCGATAACATCGAAATAACACTGAGAGAGATCCGGGCAGGTATCGAGAAGCATTCGGAAAGGGTGGACAGGGATCCTTCGTCGGTGAGGCTCGTTGTGGTCACGAAGACCCACGGAACGGATACGATACGTCTGTTGGCAGGGCTCGGAGAGAAGGACCTTGGGGAGTCATACGTGGACGAGTTCAGGGTAAAATACCCCGAATGCCGGAGCCTGGACCTTCGATGGCATTTTATCGGTCATTTGTTCCGAAAACATACTCCGAAGGTGGTGGGAAAGGCTGCCCTCATCCATTCGGTGGACACACTGAGACTGGCAAGAAAGATCGACCTTACGGCGGGGCAGATGGAGGTTCGCCAGGATGTCCTACTCCAGGTGAATACGTCCGGCGAGGACCGAAAGCAGGGATTCTCACCCGAGGAGCTGCTCGCCCGTGAGCTTATAGAGGAACTGAAGGTACTGGGAAACATTGAGGTGAAAGGTCTCATGACCATGGCGCCGTACACCGATGACGAGGCGGTTCTCCGAAGCTGCTTTGGGGGGCTCCGCGAGTGCATGGAGGAACTGAGGGAAAGGAGCGGCTGGGACCTGCGAGAGCTTTCCATGGGCATGTCGGGCGACTACGGCATAGCGGTGGAGGAGGGGGCCACCATGGTCAGGATCGGGACGGCGATACTGGGGGAGAGA
>CAYRFL010000138.1:0-9889 GCA_964423515.1 uncultured archaeon | reverse complement strand
TTTTCGTTTTTTTCCCCACCGAAAACAAAGAGGTATTTCCATGACAACAATAGTAAGCACCCTTAATAACTTTTCCTATGTACCGATCCAATTCCAAAAGGATTCACATGCCGGATTTGCTATGCATATAGATGATATCTCTGACCTCTCTTGCCGATACGTTTAACGCTTTTGCTATCTCGCGAGGGTTTTTTTCCTCAACGCTGTGCATACGGCAAATAAGTTTGACCATTTCATCCTCCCCATCATTATCGGTATGATCCTGGACTTCTTGTTTTTTCCGGGGGGAGACCGTGTCTATAACAACAGGGTCCCTGGATGGTTCTTTTATTTGGGGGGGTAAATGTTCCCCTTCTCCAATTTCTTTTCTATATAAATCCTTTATAGACCTGTAGCTCTCTATTTTTGAGGGTACTGACTTGGTTGTTGAACTATCAACATGATCAAGCGAGGAATCTAGTGAATTATCCCCTGATTCATCTTCACAATGGAAATCTTCTTCGGGCTTATGATAGGACCGATCATCCTCATAGGTTATTTCTGTTTCGTCGATATATGGATCGCCCTTTGTTTCGGTAATGTCGTATCCAATATTATTTGTAATATAGATCTCGTCATGCTCGTAGTTCTCACTTGATAGATCGTCCAAAGGATTTCCGGTAGATTGAATATTATTATGATTGGAAGCAATTTCCTTGCTCAGATATCCATAATCTGTTATTTTGGATTTATCCGTTGATTCTACCCGAGAGGATATCAGAGAATAGTCATTGAGTTCATCCTTTTTTATTTCATTTAGGGATTTCTCTGATATGACGACGTATCTCAGTAAAACGCCTCCAATGAATTGAAGTACTCCCCCGAAGAATACAAGATATACACACCATCCATATTCAAGGTCGCTCAGTTCATGTTCAAACGAGGGGGTCAAGCCAACATAACATATCGAGGCAAATAACACAATTCCTCCATCGAGCAGAAATAGGATCATTGGCGCCGTTGCACCTCTTTTCCCAATCATGACCATGACTGATAATCCCAATGAAATCAGGCTGAGGCCGAGCGCTAACCAGAGAATGATCGTAGCTGTGGCACCAGCTTGATTAAAATCTTTCATCTCATCGGAAGAATCCTCATCCGATGCCGCCTCCGAAAGGTCAATATCAAAGGAGAATCCTTGAGATTTGACTTCAACATCTCTAAGGCCATAACGGATCGTTACTCCTCCTGCATCGGCGGTCACCCATCCATTTGAAAACAAACATATCAGTATAAGAAGGGCTCCGATGGCTCCCAATATGCATGCTAATATCACTCTATGATCCATTTTTATTCACCCCGTTCTCCATAAGGATCGATATATTTCTGTCTCGTATTTACCATCATAACGTTTCCATCATGCTAGATTTTCATGAATATAAACCCCGTGGCCTATCACTATTTATCAAGTCTCTAGAATCGCGAAGGTGATTTCTTTCTTATTGATATTGGATTTTTCAGTAGTTTTATCTGTGTGGGTTTTTATTGTTATGTACATGGACTTTCACCTAATTATATTCATTTTTGTTTCACAATTCACTGGCCCGATCAATATAAATGTTCATACCTTTACATTGCCTAACCGAGTTCTCCACTTTGATATTTGTAAAGTATCTCTCGTACCTTCCTGGTTGTTAATCCACCAATTCTTTTTGCGATCTCCTTGGGTTTCATATTGTCCTTGTGCATAAGAATAATTGTTTTGTGGATGTCATCATCGTCAGACTCCCATTCTCCCCAGTTATCATCATCTGAAAATTCTAACTCCCCTATAGATCGATCTGAGATCCAATTTACATCTGTGTTAGATTCTCCATATATCTTATCATCATCCCATGTTGGTTCGATCTTTGTTGACCTTATATTTTTATCCGCTCTGCGTCTTCTTCTTCTTTCATGATGAATTTCAGGAAAATATTCTTGTTCATAGAGAACATTCTTTTTTTCCTCGTAATTACCATATGCTCCCTCCTCCCAACCACAGGTTGAGCAAACGGTAAATGGAGGTTTCGTCAAGGTTTCATAACAATTCGGGCAGAATGCATCCTCATATTCATTACTTGAGTGGTCATTTGCTTGAGTTACAGCTTTTCTACCTATCCGGTACTTTCTGCTGAGTCTGCTTTTACTGCCCGCTTTGTGATTTCTATTGCTCCTACCAAATCTTTGATAGCTTCGTCCTCGATAATTATCATTGTATTGATGTTTGCTCGATTTAGTCGTCCTCATCCATCCGCATGAGGGACAATGGTCGTTCATTTTCCCGGAAAATTTCTCGTTACATTTTGGACAGGAAGAGCCCTCATCTGAATCGTACCATATGAATTCCTTACTCTCCGAGCGAAATTTGCGTTGGATCACATCCCGATATCCTGGATTATCTGTCTGTTGTTCAACATCCCAATCAATGTCTACTTCGTTTTCATACCCTATATTATCCTGCCTATCTATAGTCTGCCGAGGTCTACCTCGATATCGTCTTGATCCCAATCCATGGAGCTTTGAGGACATAAACCGATCTCTCCGATCAACATTGATTTAAATGGACTTCTCCGAGTTCCCTTAATTCGATTATTAAGACAGATTATCTTGAACTAGGTCCGACTGGCCCATCATGATGTGCCCTTCGAGTCATTACTATCGCTCCTTGTTAGGCAGATCGGTCTCCGGGCCGGAATAATGAATATTTATGAACATATGCATTGAAACCACTATGTCCTATGCTATTTGGATTCTGTTCTCTGGTTTTTCTACGATTGCGGCGGTTCCTAATTATATCCCATTTATCGATTGACCATCAATGAGAATTTGTCGAAATGAAAGATAACATTGATCACCGTTCATCTTCTTCCCTTACGCGCCTGCTTATTTTTCACTTTTCGAACCTCGGTTTTTATATTCCCAAATTATTTCTCTTACCTCTCTAGTTGTAAGTCCACCGGCTCTTTTTACAATTTCCTTTGGATTCATATTATCCTTGTGCATAAGAATAATTGTTTTATGGAGGTCATCATCGTTTGATTCCCGTTCTCTATATTTATCATCACTTGCAAAATTCATCTTCCCTAGACGTTGGTCCGATATCCCATTATCATCAATGGTACTTTCTCTACATGCTCCATCCTCTTCCCGGAATAATCTGTTCCTTGATATCTTTTCATTGAAATCAGTCCTACTTTCACCCTTTTTATCAGACATGATTTTCGCAAAGTATTGTTTGCTCCGTCGACAATCCGGACAGTTCTCGATACTGATGCCGCATATTGGGTGAAAATGGGTTCCGCACGGGCAGGAGATCGCAAGATCCCCTTCGTAAAGCACATCTGGGCAAACCGCGCATTTCGTATCCTCATCCATTTGCTCCAGTAGGACCATCAACCCCTTCGAATCGTTATCCCGGATCATCTCTTCCCCGAGGTCGAGGCAGCTTACGAGATCTGTATCATGACTCATCTCTAATGATACTTTCTCGTCAGTATCGTCGACGCCATTATCCTCTGGTTCTTCCTCCTCGCACATCTCTCTCGCATACTCGGCTTCCGCTCCGGTCCCGTTGGTCTCTTTTACTTCCATCTCATTTCTTTCCTTCATCTCGGCAGGGGGCAGACCCTCAAGCTCTATTTTCGGAAGACTTGGGAGTTCCAGGGTCGTTCTTTTTCCATCGCTGCCTGCTTCATCCAGGTTGCAGGTATCGTCCTCTTTCCTTGTTTTCTGCTCCTTGCTCTGTAGGGTTTTAATTCCACTATTATTCTTCTTTCTGATATCCGATTCTATGTCTTTCCGCATGCTTAGACATTCCGTTTTGGGGGACAATCCCACCCCCATATCCTCCTCCTTATGGGTCTTGTGGAACACCCCGGCGCCAATTTCTCCAAGGACTGATGTGGTGTTTTCCCCCCTATTCTCACCTCCTCCAACATCCTCCTTAATCGGTATCGGTGAAGAAATTCGAACCTTCTTCTTTCTTACGATATTGGGTCCCTCTCGCCGGACCTTTTTTATTTTGATATTTTCCAAATCCGAAGTGACATTGCTTTTATTAGCCTTATTTGTTAATGGTATATCCTTTATTCGTTTCCTGGACTTTGGTAACTTCACCGTTTTCAGGTTTTCCGTCTCCGTCATTATTGCTCTCTTTTTTATCGTTCGGATAATCTTGCTTTTCCGAGCTGTGATAGGTTCATCAGGTACCTTATCTTCTACAGGTTCGCAACCCGAGACAGGCTCCCCCTCGACCTTCTGTGGAACTGTCAGAAGTGGCGTTTCCGTGGAATCGATAGGAATTGGTGACGTTATAGTTTTGGTTTTACGCTTTATTACCTTCCGTATAGTGGAATTTTTAGAATTAGGCGGCTCAATACATGTTTTCAAAACCTTTGGGCGGTCATCCTTCACCTCATTCGATTGCCCTATCGGTATCGGGATCGATTTGGAAATCTTTTTCCGAACCTTCGTTTTTGGAATGGCTTCGGTTGCCTTATTTACCTTTTCAATACAACGCATACGGTTTGATTCCCTTCTATTTGACTCCCTTGTGCCATTCTGGGTCGATCCGATAAATCCACTGGGTTGGTCCAACTCATAATCCAAACCGCTTTGTTTATTATGTGGTGTAATACGGTATTGAGCATCTCAGATCCATCGCGAACAGTAAACGATTAGATCCCAACGCTCTATTTTTTTAAACCACTATACCTCTCGTAATCGGAAACCATGTTCACACTTTCCGAGCGTTCATCGCTCGTGTTTTCCAAATCCTTAGAACGTCGTTTCGATTCCTCGGATTCCTGAATCGCATTGAACTTTCTGAATAGATAAAACTCCGTATCGATTATTCCCGAACAATCGCGGATAACATCCATCATCTTTTCTAGGTAAGACAGTTTTTCCGCACTCATGTAGAGAATAATATCATATTTCTGCTGGGAAAAACAGTATCCTGCATTGATAAGCTGCCCCATTTCACGATCCAATCTTCTGTTCAGGAGCTTCAATTCATCCATAACGCGTTCATCCTGACCGGCCTTTACCTCTAGAATGCCATATGCCAGATGTTTACCTCTGAATGCGGATAGATCTTTAAACACTAAAGGTGTTATGGAAGTGCGTATCACTCCCTTTATTTTTCTCAGATCCCGGACAATTTTAATAACGTCCCAAATACCAACATCACTCTGATTTAATTCGAAGTATATATCCTCCTTTTCCTGAACAACTCGTAATACCACTTCTCCAAGGAGTACCCTTAATTCATCATCGTTCAATCGTTTCTTGGCGTATTCCTTTATTACGGTCTTGATCATTGGTAAGACCTTTTCTCGCCGTCCGGAACGAACTGCAATTCCAATCAGAAAGAACCCTTTCTCACTTCTTTCCCGTCTATACTTGGCCATAATTACACCTTTACAAAGGATTGAGGAAATATGAATATTAAGCACTAAGCAATGATATAAATATTCTTTGGTAAAATGGTCCATGAAAAATAAATTTACCAAATAAAATGGAGAAACAGTTATATATTAATAAATTGTATCTGTCATCTCGGAGGTCGTCATTTGGAACAAAAATTGATAATTAAAGAGCGAGATAGTATTAGAGAAATTCTCAAGGAAGAGCCCAGGATACAGTGTATCGATAGCTTTTCTCAGTTGTTTGGACCTCAGGAGATCGGCTGTAGAAGGGAGCAGTATATTCAATGTAGAAAGAGACAAATATCTTGATTGGGTATGGCAGGTATATTGAGATTCTTGGCCGTGTCCTCTTCTGGGAGAATCGGGGAGGGATTTTTTTATACTATTACACTATAAGAGGGCGATCAACGGTTAAACTATATTGCTTGATAAATCTTATGTTCCCCAGTTCGGGAGAGAGAATATGTTACATCTCAGGATCGAGCCCTTTGGGATATTAATTAAGGATTTTTATGAGGAAAAGATACATGTGGTGAATAAAAGTGGGGTCATGAACATTCTCTTAAAGAAAAAATATCCCCATTCACTGGATGCCGAGAAGATCGGAGAGATAAGAGAATTTACCATTCCACAATTGCTCGATGTCTGGAATTCCGATTTTGGTTCAGCCTTCCTTTCCGCCCCCGAATATGTAACATGGGATATCACATCGCGTTGTAACCTGAATTGTTCACACTGTTGCTCAAATTCCTCGATCGACAATGATCACGGTCTCCCCGGGGAAACGATAGTAAAAGCTATCGACGAATTGGCCCGGATGAAGGTCTTTTCAATTAGCTGGGGGGGCGGTGAACCGTTTATCCGAGATGATTTTCTGGACATATGTAGGTATGTGGATAAAAAGGGAATTGCACAGGGGATACCAACAAATGGAACCCTCTTGGATGAAAGAAAGATACGGGAATTGAAGCAATTGGATCATCTCGGTCACATCCAGCTCAGCTTGGATGGCTCTCATCCGGGTATTCATGATAGGCGCAGACGGGTCAAAGGTGCCTGGAAACAGACCATTGAAGCCGTCAGAATGGTCAAGGATCAAGGTCTAAGATGTGGGATCAATACCGTTGTATCGGAGGATAACATCCAGGATCTTGAGAGCATCGTTGGATTATGCATAGATTTAAACGTTGATTTCTATCGAATGATAGGAATGGTTTACTCGGGCAGGGGTAAAAAGGCTTTCATGAATGATATCTATCTTGACATCGAACGACGGATAGACGAAGTCAGGAGCAAATTTCTTGAGAAATTGACGATATATACTTCCAAGAAGGGAGAAAATAATACAGAGCTTATGGATGCTCATTTTATTCCCATTCCTGGCCAGCGAAAACTCTGCCCCGCTGGCGTTATTCAATTGCATATCGATTCCGATGGAAATATACTGCCCTGCTCCTATTACGAGGAGCTATCCCTGGGTAATATCTCCCATGATTCCATACAGGATGTCTGGTACCATTCGGAAGAATTGAAAAATATCCGCTGTGTTGAGGAATTTCACCATCCGGTTTGTGAAGAATGTAGTTCTAGGGAAAATTGTTATGAAGCGGGATGCAGGGCGGAGGCTATAAATCTCTTCGGAAGGATCGACTCCCCCAATCCGGAGTGTCCCCATATAAGGAAATTTTTACGTGATACACATGATGTATGAAGACCGCTATATGGAATTGATCTCAAGTAAGTATGAACATCTCAATAAAAAGCTGATCCAATACACGTTTAAAAAGGGCGATGATGCCTTCTCTACTTTCTTTTACGATATCGGTACTTGTTATGAATTGAGTGAATCCCAAAACCAGAGGATAAGCCTGGCCATCGCTCTTCTGGAGATACTGGTGACAAATATCGATGTAAAGATCGATATGGATGAACCGATGCAAGATGATCATATAGACGATATATTCATTCCAATGCACGTTCTCCTGGTCATCGATGACCTTGGAATTGACCCCTCGAAGATAAAGGAATCGTTGATCGAGTTCCCCCGGAAGTTCAAAAGAGAGAGAATCGAGAAAGATATCGTGGCTCTGCAGAAGATACGGATATCCGACTTTATGATGTATGTCGATGTGTTCCTTTCGAATGCCGATCTGGGAAATGAGGAAAGTAACAAGTTGAGGGAGATACTTACGGTCTATGGTATGATGGACCTGTATTTCGACGATCTGCTGGACTATCACAAGGATATAAAAAATGACAGTCCCAATCCGTTCCGGATCAACGGGAGCATTGACCACCATCTTAACATATTGAACGATATGGCGAAGGATGTCGGACTCGACCTTGAGAATGAGAAGGCGGCCACGTTATTGAAAGGTGAATTTGCCAGGTATTTGAAGGACATTGAAAACCAGATAGAAATCCTTCTTAGATAATGATAAATCACTCGTTTCTGCCATTTTAATTTTCAATCGCAGTATCGATCATATCCTGAATACCACTTAGGACTCCCTTCATGATCGGGGCTCGGCTGGAATGACATTCCATGGATTCTATATACTTCAGTGCCCCTATAATGTTCCTCTCGCTCTCCTTGATGCGGGCCATCTCGAATAAAGCACCTGCAATATCCACAAGCCCCAGTGCACTCTGTCCATCCGGGATCTTCTCGACTATCTCAATAGCTCTAAGGATAAGCTTTTCCTTTCCCGTCCGGGCACCTGCATGCGCCCAGGCCCTGGCGAGTTCCCGGGCTGCCATCGACCTTGTTATCATGGCGATGCGATCATCCATTGTCCCAATTAACCTTTCTGCTTCATCGAGGAGTTCTATGCCTTTCTCTACATTGTTCCGATTCACATGCTCATCAGCGATTCGACACAGCGCCCTGGCACGGCATCCCGTATCAGGTATGTTTTTAGCCATATCGGCAGCGATATCCAAGAGTTTCGCTCCCTCCGGCTTTTCATTCATGCCTAAGATAGTATCTATTATATTCCAAATTGCGCTGGATCGCTGCCATGGATTGAGAATGCTTTTGGCATGCAGCACAGCCTCATCCAACGTTTTTCGCATTCTTCCCCATCGGTCAAATTCATAACATACATTAGCAATTGAGAGCAGAGCCCACGTGGAGGAGCGCCCGTTGATCTCGGGATCCATAGAGCCAATGGTCCGTAATGAACGTTCGAGCATCATCTCCATCTCCTCGATCTTCCCCATTTTACCCAGTGATAGAGCCAGATGGGTCAGGACACCGGAGCGGTAATAATCGTCGTTGATACCATCAATGACAGCAAGACCTTTCTTGATATCCTCAATATTATCTCGGATCTCGCCTATTCTGCCCCAAACCTTCACGATGCTCCTCATCACATAGTTTCGGTCGGTTACATCGTTCAGGGCCGCGGCGGATCTCACAGCTCCGGTGAGCATATCTTCCGCTTCCGTTATTCTTCCGAATTCAGGAAGTGTATTTGCCAGTCTGACCATGACGAAGGATCGATCGCTGTCCGTCTCGACAGTATCAAGCAGTTCAAGGGCCCTCTCTATTGCTTCATTTGCTTCCGACCGATGATCCATATTGGACAATAATTCGGCCATCTGATTGAGAGTATATACCAAGATCAGATTGTTTTTCCGGATACGCGACGTTATATCGTATGCTCTCTCCAGTGCCATATTACTGAATTGGATCGCCCTTATCCATTCGACAGCCATGGATTTGAGCAGCCATTCGGAAGGGTCCGCCTCGTCGATACGGGTAATGCTCCGGAGTGCCTTTTCAAACGATAAGGTGGCCCGTTCCTCGTTACCCAGTTTGCTCCAGGCGATCGCACAACCGTTGGATATCTCCGAGCGAAACAGGAAGCTGGTGTTTTCATAACTGATATCTTCCAGTTCATCCAGCACATAACCGAAATCCATTTCCGCGATCGTCGTTAGCACTTCCTCGGTCCTTTGAGAATATGGAAAACCGCTTTTTCAAAGGAAGTAATGTTGTTATAAAAATATTATGGAAATAATCATCCGGGCCGGTTGATCAGGAAACATGGGAGGTATGCCTCGTAAAGCGAAAAAAGGATTTATATATCATAGATATGTTTATTTTCATCATGGAACTGAAGATACTGAAGATAAAGCTTGACCCGTTCTCCATAACGGATTCGGAAGACCAGGTGAATCGCTTTCTGGCAAGTCGCGATGTAATCCATGTGAACACAGTGGTACTTGAAGGTATGATATACATCTTCTTTTTCTATGAGGAATAGAACGGGAAGTAGCAGTAACAGGAATAATCCACATCTTATTGATAGGTGGAAGGAGAGGGGAGGGGGTCAACCGGCTGGAAGGTTTTTCACCCCAAAATTTTTCGCGGCCCCCTGCGGGGCGTCATCCATCGCACTGCCGTGCTCTCACTCGGCCGGCGGCTTCGCATC
>CAYRFL010000137.1:0-10124 GCA_964423515.1 uncultured archaeon | reverse complement strand
CTTTCCCCTGTGAGATCGGCATAAGAATTAGCAAAAAGTTAGTGAACTACTGAGACGGGGAATGTGATAACCATAAGACATATATGCAGGCGTCAATAATAGTCCATGGTTCTCCCCGGTGGGTAATATATGAAATTGAACTGCGATCTTCACTGTCATTCCGGTCATGCGGGTGGCGTGGGCAATATCTCTCTTGCCGATATCGAGAGGACCATGCCCCTCAAGGGCATCCAGGTCGTTGGAACGGGGGATTGTCTCCAGAAGGAATGGTTACACTCGTTAAAGGAGAACCTGATCGAGCTGGAGGATGGGCTTTTTTCGTCCTGTGAGGACCCATTGGTAAAGTATGTCCTGCAAACAGAGATAATATTCACTTCACCGGTCGGCAAGGGAAGAAAAAGCGTGCATCACGTTCTACTGTTCCCTTCGTTCGAATCCGCCGAGAAAGCTAGGACCTTACTGGATGACAACGGAGTCAAGTTGAAGATAGGCCGCCCCTTTATCAAGTGCGATGGGAAGGAGGCGGTGGCGGATATGCTTTACCGCTTACACGAACTGGACCCTTTGATCGAATCCTTTCCCGCCCACGTGATGACGCCGGAGGGGATATACGGCTCAAGGAATCCCGTAACGTACATGAGCGATTTTTACGGGGAGGGGACCGAACTCATCAATGCCGTGGAGACCGGTCTCAGCGCAGACCCCATAATCCTGGGACAGATACCGGAGCTGGACGAGTATGGCCTTATTTCAAATTCCGATGCCCACTCATCACGATTGCATCGAATGGGGCGAGAATTTACAACACTCGAGGTGAGCAAGAAGGGAATAAGCGGAATAATAGGATCCATCAGGAACAGGAGAATTTCTCATACCGCGGAATTTCACCCATCAGAGGGAAAGTATTTTCTTACGGGTCATAGACAGGGCAGGGTAAGACATGGCGAACAATACTGCGTATACTCACCGAAGTACACACCGGCGGACAATACTTGTCCCATCTGTCGCAAGAAACTCACCGTTGGAGTGCTGGAGAGAAGTCAGATACTACGGGATGAGCAGGGCGGAAATGACCGGCAATGGGGTTACATGCCGGTCGGCAGGCCGGAATTCGTCCACATGGTGCCCCTTATTGAGGTCATCGCCTTTACCCGGGGCATACGAACCCCCACATCCAAGACGGTGTTGAAGGATTATCACAACGTGATCGGGTTTCTCGACGACGAATGCTCGCTGTGGTTCATGGACGATAAGGAGGTCCGGAAGAGATTGGACGGGAATATCCAAAGTCAACTGCTGGACAATATTCTCAGTATCAAGAGAGGGGATTTCTCATTCTCGCCCATGGGATTCGATGGTACCTACGGAGAGCTGTGTATAGGAAAACCCGGCGAGCCGTTCAATGTTCTTGATGAGAGGATCGACAAAGCCCAGACCACGTTGGATGGATGGTAGGGATCCCAATAGCGGAGGCAGGACATATGGCAGGAACGAGGGGGAACGACCGGAAGCTCGAGGATAACCGGGATGGGCTGAGAACTCTCGAACCGCTTGAATTGGACAATACCACAGTACTGAAAGAACCTCCGAAAGGAACAGGGGCGAGTGGAAAGGAAGTGAGTGGTGGGACCAGAGCCGACACCGAGCATGTGATACTTGCGGAATTGATGCAGTTGACCGGAACATCGGGATCCACCCGACCACCCCTCGAACCGGATGGAGAGATCATTGAAAAAGGTCCTACGTCCATCGGCGAAAAGGAAGGCTCTCGAGGGAAAACCGGGATTGGGGAGGAGAAGCCCGCCGAGGAGGCGTCCGCGCCCCGATCCGGAGCAGAGCTCGATCCCATAAGCAAGGATCCCATATCGGCGGATGCGCAGGCCGTGCCCTCCGTAAAGGTCCTATCGCCCCCCCATGGGGATGAATCGAGCATTGACACGCATGGAGATATGAAAAAATATCTTCACATTATGATCATTCCAACCGTCATTCGGCATGAAGGGAAGTGGTCGTCCCCGGAATATGAACGGGGCATGATGAGCTACATCGCTCTGTACAGGGCCACATTCCGTTATATGAGGTGGAAGAGATTCCTGAACATCCTTCTTATCACCTTCGCCGCCCTGGAAGTGCTGTCGGGGATATCGGTTGCGGCCGCCCTGCTTGTCGAATGGGGAATGTGGACACTTATGCTCATTCCCCTCTCATTGTCCACGATACTCCTTGCTACCTCCTTCATCATAAGGCTGAGGATAAAACCCCTGCGCGTGCGCGCCCTTCGGAAGGGGTATTATCGGGTTGACATACTACCCTTTACGGATGAGAGCGCCGTCATATACGATCATCACGGCTGCGTGGGTGATTTCAGATTCTATCACTCGGACTATCCCATCGACCGGGTGCGGAAAAAATTGGGGGAATTGGCCTCATCGTCGCTGAACATCCACCATGAGGAGAGGATGATATCCGTTCTTGCGATGTGCACGGATACGTGGAACTCAAAGTCAAAGGAGTTCTTCGAGGCTCCCCTGGCGTTCTCGAACAGCCTTCTTTTCAGATGTGTCGAGGGTCTTCTACCCATGGCCGAAGCGATCACCACGGAGCAAGAAGACGAAACAATCGGGGAACATCTCGCCAGCAACTGGAGTTCGGAAGAATCTCTCCTAATAAATCAAAAATTGATAGAATTCTGCGATCTCAAATGGTCGATGAAGGACTTCCGGGACCTGACGGGAAGAATCGAGGAAACCTCTTCCGGCATTGAGAACAACCTCCTTGACAATATCCGGTTGACGACAGAACAGTACGGGTCCTTCGAAAGAATGGCCGGCAGTATTCTGGGTATATATCGGGAGGACGACGGAGAGGGGCTCCCAGGCATCGAATCCACGGTCCCACCCTGCAATCCGGTGCTTCCCGTACAGAAAGTGATGAACCAATACGAGATGGAGACCAGGTTTTCCAGCGAGACGGTCTGTCAAAAATGTGATTTCAAGATCGATCTCCTGAAAGAGGAGCTGGAGTCTGAATTGAAGAAGCTGGAATCTGACCATATGGAAAAGAAGGAAGATGTGGAGTTCCAGATGGCCCGGCTCCGTCAGGAAATCGGGGAGCTCACGGAAGAGAAAGGATCGTTGAAGAGTAGATACGCCGATGTGAAATTAAAGGGAAGTGCAACCTTGGATGGGGAGGTTGAAGGAAAAAGTATGACAGAGGATGAGAGCCGCATTATTTCTGATGAATTAGAAAGTGTGGAGCAACGGGTATCCCAAAAGAAGGATATGATTGGGCTGCTTCTGAAGAGAATGAGGCAATATGAGAACGGCCACAGGGAGCGAGTATCCCAGTTGAAGGAGAGCTACCGGAAGCGAGTGAGGGCATCAATGAACGAGAGGGACATGAAGATCGCAGATATCAGGAAGGAGATAAATGTTCTCGGGGATTTCAGGGATCGGATCCTCGCGAGATCCCGTGGTGCCGTGAACGCCATAAGGGTTCTATCCAGGGAAGCGGCGGAACCCTTCGAGAAAAGACTCAAGGACATAAGGAACATCAAGAGATATCTACTAACAGCCATCGAAAACGACAGGAACGAGCTGCATCACGGGATCAAGCCCACAGAGAAGCTGAAGCTGCCGCTCCAGCTGGACGACCCGGTTAGCTTCCAGTTTCCCATCTGGAAAATGGAATGGGAAAATGGAGACACCGAGATCATACTGCCGGTGGTGCAGAAGGGAAGAACATCCTCAGCGGAAGAAGCTCCCTCTAAATGCAAGGACCCATTTACCCTGCTGTCCCACGTCTATCCTACCCAGGGGGAGTTCCAGCGCTTCCTCGCCTCCAGAACAGCTACGGAAAGGGACTTCTTCCCCGGATCCGAGCCCCAGGTGAACATCGATGAGATGGACGCCTTCGCCGGGGAACTGTTCCCGCGTCGGTATTCAGCCATGATACGAAAATTAGGAGGCAAATTATGGTAGAGACACACGGTGATCCCTCCCATCCCACAGATCTGGAAAAGGGATATATCGGAGAGGGTGATATCGGTTGCAGAGACGTGCTCCCGGACCGCAGGGATCGGTTCTACAGGGATATGGAAAGGGACATCGTCATAGGTTCCTGCGCCAGAGCAGGCAAGCTGATCGGAAAGAACGTGCTCCTGAAACGGGGAAAAACGGAGGAGGGGCGGTACACGATGGCCGTAACGATAATGGCCATGAAGGGTGTCACCATGGAAGAGGCCGCCTATGTTGCAGGCGACGTATGCTGTCTTGGAACGGTGAAGATAGGACGGGCCTCCGTGGTCGGGGGGAACGTCATAGGCGGTAGGGCTGAGATACACCGCCAAACGGTAATATCGGGAAATCTCATATCGACGGAGGACATCTACATCGGGAGCGATTGTGAGATAGATGGGCTCGTCGTAAGCCTCGAGGGTGAGATCACCGTGGGTGAGAGATGCAGCATAGGCGCCCTCTCGGCCTACGGGAGCATCCGCATCGGCCAGGATCTCACCATCCATAACGACGTCGTTCATTCGGTTCGCGGCAGAATATCCATTTTATCGAATGACGCTGATCCCACAATAACAACGGCGCATACCCTGGCCCTCATCAACGAGGAGGGCCTGGCCTGGGATGAGATCGCACCATACTGTTATCAGCAGGGCGAGGGGAGTAGTTTCAACGCGAACAGGATAATCTTCACAAAGCGGGCGGACCTGACGGAAGCCTGGTTGAAGAGCCTGGCCGCCAAATGGAGAGACATCTCCATCGCCCTGGATGAACCGGCTGGTCATGATGTCTTCGGGCGTCTCGGCTTCCCGATCCCGGAATCCGATGCGGAAAAGGGTGGGACAAATATATACGGGGATGTGGTTATGGGAAACAAGACCGAGGTAAGGGATTCCGTCGTATCGAGGTCCAACATAGGATAGGAAAGACTCCCATTAGCGGCAAGAGGAATAGCAGATGGAAGGGATAGAGGATTCAATAAGGAAGGCGGCGCTACGGAACGCTGTCAAGTTCAATGGAAAGGCAAATTCCGGGGCCGTCACGGGAAAGATGATGGCGGAGCATCCGGAACTCCGGGCCAGGGCACGCGAGATACTGCCGCTTATCAGGAGCATTTCCGAGGAGGTCAGCTCGCTGGGGATCCCGGGGCAGATCGAGGAATTGAGGCGGATCGATCCTGATTATTTCGAATCGGAACCGTCCCGTGGACCTCGTGCCAGGGCGGAGCTGCCGCCATTGAAGGGAACCGGGAAAGGGGTGATAATGCGTTTTGCCCCCGGGCCGTCCGGTCCGCTGCACGTGGGCCATACCAGGGCGGTCATACTCAACGACGAGTACGTCAAGAGATACGGCGGCAGGCTGATAATCCGTATGGAGGATACCAATCCGGAGAAGATCGACCCCGGCGCCTACGACAGCATAATAGAGGACCTCCGCTGGCTCGGCGTAGAGTATGACGAAGTGGTCATCCAGAGCGACAGGTTCGATCTCTATATCGACCTGGCCACGGAACTCGTCGGAATGGGGCATGCCTATGTCTGCACGTGCGATGTGGAGGATTGGCGCGATCTGAAGCTGACGGGGAGGAAATGTCCGCACAGGGAGCTTCCCCCGGCGGAACAGGAAAGGGAGTGGAAGATGATGCTGGACGGCACGTACGGTCAGAACGAGGCATCCCTGGTGATCAAGACCGACCTCGGGCACAAGAACCCGGCCGTCAGGGACTTCGTGGCCATGAGAATAAACGAGACGCCCCATCCGAGGACCGGGGATCGATACCGGGCATATCCCCTCTACAACTTCTCGGTGGCCGTGGACGACCATCTTATGGGCTGCACCCACGTCCTGAGGGGCAAGGACCACCTGAACAACACTTATCGACAGGAATACGTTTTCGGGTATTTCGGATGGGAACTTCCCCACTTTCACCATTACGGCCTGATATCCATCAAGGATACTATTCTCAAGACCTCGATAATACGGGAGGGCATACGAGACGGTGAGTATTCCGGATGGGACGACATGCGGCTGGGTACCCTTAAAACGATGGCCAGGCGGGGCATCATGCCCGCCGCCTTCAGGGAATACTGGAGGGAGGTGGGAACCAAGCCCGTTGACGTATCCTTTTCCTGGGAGAACCTGTATGCATACAACAAGGACATCATCGATCCCCGGGCTCGGCGGTACTTCTTCGTGAGGGACCCCATGACCATCCGCATAGAAGGAGCGGGGAAGCTGACCGGGCGCGCGCCACTTCATCCCGACAGGCCGGAATTGGGTGAGAGGGAGACCGAATTGGAAGCAAGGGACGGCCATCCCATACCGATCCTTGTCGATGTGGAGGATGCGGAGATTATCAGGGACGTACTGGAGAAGGAGAGGACAATGAGGCTTCGGTTGAAGGACCTGTGCAACATCTCGGTTCACAGAGATGAGGGGGGGATGGTGGCTGAATATGCGGGCAACGACCTCGATTGGGTAAGGAAAGGGGCCAAGATCATCCACTGGGTATCGGGGGATGACGACAAGAGGATCCCCTGCCGGGTATACCGACCGGATGGGATCGACCGGGGTTTTGTGGAGGCCTGCGTATCCGATGCCGACGGCGACGTGGTACAGTTCGAGAGGTACGGCTTCTGCTCCATCGATGTTGAGAAGGGGATCGTAAGAGCCAATTTTGCCCATAGGTGAGGGTTTTTCCGGGAGACACGTAATACTGATTTTTTGAGTCTTGCCCGGAATGGTAAGTTCTTCGGGGGCCGCGGGCCGACAGGAAATGCGCGGCCCCTTCTCAGGGTCACTACATTATTAATATTAAACATGGTCGGCGGAACGCCGACCACGAGGGCGTTTGCCCTCATTCTTAATATTAATTCATACTATTTTGTAGCGGGCTCGCATCCGCGTAAACCACCCCGAATCCCCTCCCCCGCTATCGAGATCGCACGGAACACCTTCCGGGCAACTCAGGTGTGCCCCAAAGGGGTACCCCGAGAGCCGCTTTACTCGGTCCCAAAAGTTTTTTCGGGTTCGATGGCTCCATAATTCAGAAAAACCAAAACGCAGAACTTCTGTTCCTACACGAGGAAGGGGGATCATCCGGTGAGCCGCTCGCGGCAGGTGGGGCATCTGTGCGGGGTCTTCCCATCTCCCAATCTCTTGCCGCAGTAGGGACAGAACGATATCTTCTTTCGAAGCACCACAGCATCGGGAGAGCCTATGGGCCGCTTCGCCCTGGTATCCGGGACCGTCGATCTCTCGCTGGATGCGATCTGCAACTTCATGGCCAGACCGTCCACGTCGTTAATGAGCTCCTCGATGCTCTTCACCGAAAGGCTTCCCGTGCACTGGGGGAAAGAGTACATCAGCTCTATGGATGCAGAATCGTTCACGTACGAGATGGATACCACGAGCTTGTGGGTGGTGTTGATGTCGTGAACCGCGAAGAAACTGCCCTTCTTCATGAATTCTATTCTCTCCGGGAACTCGTTTTTCTTCACAAAAAAGCCCTTGGAGCCGAAATACGTCTCTATCAAGGCGAAGAGCCACTCGATCTCCATGGTGGAACTGATGATCCTGCTGTACTGTGTCATTTATAAATCCCTTCGAGAAGACCCCTGTAAGCCATGTAATAACAGATACAATATTTTTATTTCTTTCGTTCATTCGAACATTTTCATCAATCGCGGCAGTCCTTCCTTCCCCTCATGGAGCGAGTTGGTTTCGAAGATGATGGATTCGGACCTCATGAGCGGATATGCCTGCACGATCCGATCGAAGTTCACGCAGCCCATTCCAGGGATCATATGGGAATCTTCCGATCCGTGATTATCGTGAACATGGAGGTTCGTTATCAGTTCCGCGGAATCCAGAAAGACATCTTCCTGGCCGGAGATCAGTCCATGACCCGTATCGTAACATAATCCCCACGTATCCTCATCAAGACCCTCGATCAGGTAAAGGAGTTCCTCGAGGGTGTTGCCAAGCATGAACTTTCCGAAAGGCATGTTCTCCAGATTGATCCTGACATCCCGCTCTTTCGCAGCTCTATCGATGTCTCTTATGGACCTCTTGGCGATCTCCAGTGCCCAGCCCCGATCGCGCCAGGTGACGGATGAGAGCGTCCCTGGATGCAGTGTCATGGATCGGATGCCAACATCGGCCCCGGCCACGAGGGAATCGATGGTGAACCTCAACGCCATTTCCCTCGCTTCCGGTATGACCGAGGCCAGATTGATATCGGAGAAGGGGAGGTGAAGCTGAAGGATGATGTCGTACGAGGGCATGAGATCCTGGATCTTCTCTCGTAAGGACGGCACGTAATGTTCGTGTTCTCCTATGAGCTCCCAGACCTCGAAATCACCCCCCAGGCTCTCCAGCATATCGGGGAACGGGGTCGTGCAGAAAGCGGGTGAAGAGATGCCAAAACGCATGGGATGAGACATTCATATATTTGTTAATTAACCGTTTGGATGTATTATCATTTTGTGTTAAATGGCACATTCTGGACCGCTGGAATGGCAGGCCGGGTTATAACGATGTTATATGTTAGGGACGTTATTTTTAAATACAAGTCTTGGTTTTTTGGAAGTAACATGACGCTGTCTATACGTCCCGTCTGCGAAGTCGTTGTCGGCAAGATACTCCCGACCCTCCGGGGTGAGGTGGCCCAGGTGCTCTCCAGGGATTACGGCATTCGGCAGAAGGACATCGCCGATATGCTCGGAATAACCCAGGCATCCGTGAGCCTCTACGTGAACGCCACCCGGGGCCAGGACAGGCTGTTGATGGAAATGTTCCCCGACATCCAATCCATGGCGGCGAAAGCTGCAAGGGGGATGGTGAAGGGAGCGGAGAAGGGCAATGATGAATGCCATTCCATGGTGATCTTCTGCGCATTGTGCAAGGAGATCCAGGACGACGACAGGTTCGATGAATATCTGAGGAGACTGGCGGAGAACAAGGATTTCACCGTTTGCGGAAGATGCACCGAGATATGAACCGTCCACGAGTAAAAAACAGCAGACACCATATCCTGATGAGTAACGCATTGTAAGACATAGAATCTGGAAAAATCCTATCTTTCATGAAACGGTGATGTATTTGATCTGGGATATCATTCTTGAAGTGGTCGTCTATATCTGTATAGCACTGGTGCTCCTGGGCTTTCTGGGCAATTTTCTCCGGAAGAGAATAAAGTTCCTCGATGAAAAACTGGCTGCCATGAGCCTGAACACCAGGATCCCGGACAGGGCGAAATGGTGGTTCATGCTGCTCTTTTCAGTACCGTGCATTCTCATCATCGTCTACTGCCAGACCTGCGAGGGCGGGGGGCCTCCGGTGGAGGACCGTACATATTATGAATGGGTGTCGATGACGCTGGTGGAGACCCTGCCCTGGTTCGTCATCGGTTGCATTCTCGCGGGTTTCGTGCTCAAATACATCTCACTGGGAAAACTGAGACTTCCCAGATCCATGCTGGGAGCCGGTCTGTTCGCCTCGATAATACCCATATGCTCCTGCGCGGCGGTACCCATGGCCCACGGAATGATGCTCACCAAGCAGATGAGGGTGCGCTCGGTCATCACCTTTCTCATCGTGGTTCCGGTGCTGAGCCCCATAGTCATGAGCCTTGCCGTGAGCCAGATCGGTTGGGACTATCTCCTGACCGAGATCGTTGCCGTATTTGCCCTTGCCTTCGCCACGGGAGCAATCATAGAGAAGGTGGTGGGCGTCGATGAGGACGGAAGCGGCGGGGCGCGCTTTTCATGCAAGGGCTGCCGCACCGCGCATATGCATTCCGCCAGGGACAAGGCGCTTCTCGGTGGATGGGACCAGCGCACCTACCTTCTCAAATACATCCTTCTGGGGATCATCATCGGAGCCTTGATCTCGGTCTTCGTGCAGCCGAACCACCTGAGCCAATGGTTCGGGACCAAGTCCGACCTACTGGGCAGTCTGCCCGGGCTGGTGCTCATCGTTCTGGTGGGAATACCCATATTCATCTGTTCGGGCCAGGATGTTATCATCCTCGAACCATTGCTCAATATCGGCCTTCCCATGGGGCATGCCATCGCTTTCGCCATATCCGGCAATGCCATCTGCGTAACG
>CAYRFL010000136.1:7532-10307 GCA_964423515.1 uncultured archaeon | reverse complement strand
CAAGATTCATTCATTCCAATTTCTCTTGGTGCTAGCACGTATTTGGGCAAAGGTGGAAGCATACTATTGGGTATTGGAGCGCTTCTGGCATTTGCCACCACAGCAAATGCGGGATTGCTGAGTGCCTCCAGAACACCAATGGCCATGAGCAAAGACGAATTGCTCCCGGCTCCTTTGAAAAAAATATCAAAACATGGAACCCCCGCATTCTCAATTATTTTTACATCTTCCTTCATGATTTTCGTTATCTTGTTCTTAAGTCTTGAAGATCTTGTCAAGACAGCTTCAACCATGATACTATTATTATTTGTAATTGTAAATATCTCTGTTATCTTTATGCGCGAAAGCAACAGAAAACATTACAAACCAAAATATAAGGCCCCTCTCTACCCATGGATTCAAATAATCGGGATACTCGGAATGGGATTTCTTATTTTCGAGATGGGGAATATTCCGCTCATGATAACGGGCATCTTCATCGTTTGCGCATTGACCTGGTATTTTATTTATTCCCATGGCAAGATCAAGCGTGAATATGCACTTCTACACATATTGGAGCGGATAATCGGTGCGAAAAGGGATCACGTTCTCGATGAGGAGTTGAGAGAGATCCTCATTGAAAGGGACGATATCACGGAATCGAGGTTCGAGGAAATAATAAAGAAATGTCCGATTCTGGACCTCGAACATTTCGTTGCGCCCGGCGATTTTGCCGGGAAAGTGTCGAAGGTTCTATCCCGACGCCTCAAGATCAACGAGCAGGTACTCTATAAGCGGTTGATGAAACGCGAGAGAAAATCCAATGTCATGGTGAGACCCGGCTGCGCTCTAATTACCTTCCATGTCAAGGGCCGAGCGATATACGAGATCGTTATGGTCCGGACGAAGAAGGGCGCGGCATTTTCGGATGATTCACCCCCGGTACACGCGGCGTTTGTGGTTGTCGCCTCCCATGATGAGGAAGCCTTCTATCTTCACTCGCTCATGTGGCTCGTCCAGATCGAGGAAAGGATAGATTTCGAGAAGAAATGGACGCTCGCAAAGGATGAGGACGAATTGAAAAGGATCGTCCTCTCATCATGGAGGGAAGGGCGTCAGGAGTTTTAAGAACTTGAGGATAACACATTCTTGGCATTCAATGCTCTTGCAATTATTCGTCGGGCATGGAAATCCTTATATATCTTCATGTTAAGTAATGTCTCGCACTTGCTTAAATGTGCAACAGCGCAACTGAATAACACCGCGAGAAGTAAAACCTCACCTTCTAGCGGCTCGTAATGATGCCTGTCAGGTTCAACGGACGAGAAGCGTAGTCCCAGGTACATTAAAAGAAATGGGTACGAATTCCATGAAATTAAAAAAGGAGTTGAATCTTCTTCAGGTCTTCAGTATTTCGTCCGGTGCAATGATAAGCTCGGGCCTGTTCGTCCTTCCTGCTATCGCTTATGCAAAGACCGGTGCTTCCGTCATCGTAGCATACGCCATCGCCAGCATCTTGATAATTCCTACTATCCTTTCGAAGGCCGAATTGACCACCGCCATGCCGAAGACCGGAGGTATCTTCTTCTTTACGGACAGAAGCATGGGGCCCATGATGGGTACGTTGGGCGGATTGGCCGCGTGGCTCTCCCTGGCGTTCAAGTCCGCGTTTGCCTTGTTGGGGATCGGTCTCTTCATGGTTCTGTTCAATCCCGGCTTTTCCATGCTGCAGATAAAGCTTATCGCAATAGCCTTTTGTCTGATATTTGCCACCGTAAATATCCTGGGAGTCAAATTGGCGGGGATATTACAATCCTACATGGTCATCGCCCTTATCACCATTCTGGGGCTCTATGTCGTCGTGGGTGCCTTCTTCATGGATTTTTCCAGATTGGCTCCCTTTGCCCCCAAAGGTTTCGGATCCGTTTTCGCCACGGCGGGTCTGGTATTCGTATCATTCGCAGGAACCACGAAGATCGCAGCGGTTGCGGGAGAGGTGAAGAATCCCGGGCGGAATCTACCCCTCGGGATGTTCCTTTCCTGGGGCGTCGTATCCGTGCTCTATATTTCCGTCATTCTGATAACGATAGGCGTTGTCGATGGGGGGGAGCTGGAAGGAACATTTATGCCGATATCCCTGGGAGGGGAAGCGATAATGGGAATGTTCGGTCTTATCATAATGAGCATTGCCGCGATGCTGGCCTTCCTGTCAACGGGAAATGCGGGCATATTGGCGGCATCTCGGGATCCCATGGCCATGGGAAAGGATGAGCTCTTGCCCGGGATATTCAGCAGGGTGTCCCGACGGGGAACGCCATATTTTTCCATAATCTTCACCACTGGATTCATGATCGCGGTTATCCTGTTCCTTGATCTCGAGAACTTCGTCAAAACCGCTTCGACCTTGAAACTGCTGTTGTTCATACTGGCAAATCTGGCGCTTATATTCATGCGGGAAAGCAATAGAAAACATTACAAACCAAAATACAGGGCCCCTCTCTACCCATGGATCCAGATAGCCGGGATACTCGGAATGGGATTCCTTATTTTCCGGATGGGTACCGTTCCGCTTATGATAACAGGTATCTTCATCCTCTGCGGATTGACATGGTACTTCATCTATTCACGTGGCAAGATAAAGAGAGAATATGCACTTCTTCATGTCCTGGAGCGGATAATCGGGGCGAAGAGGGATCACGTTCTCGATGAAGAGTTGAGAGAGATACTGATCGAAAGGGATGATATCACGGAATCGAGATTCGAGGAAATAATCAATAGAAGCCAGATACTGGACCT
>CAYRFL010000136.1:0-7432 GCA_964423515.1 uncultured archaeon | reverse complement strand
CCGACCTTCTCGAGCCCCCGTACCAGCGCCCGGTATATCCTCTCCCTGGCCCTTCCAGTGGGAACGACCTCCGCCGCGGTCCCGACCTCCTTCATCCTCTCCGCAGTGTTGTGCTTTCTGAATATGCGTATCCATTTCTTGAGATAGTTGGGGTACTGCTCGCTCTCACGGACCTCGATCCTCCCGTCTATTTCCCTTATCCGGTCCAGCTGGCCGGTGGAGCGCTTCCTCTCCGAGTAGAGGGATGCCAGTTCTGGATCGTTCTTCCGCATGTCCTTCCTTATCTCCCTCTCCACCAGGGGCACGGACTCCATTCCCGAGGGCTCCAGTACGGAGCCGGTGGCATGCTCGTCCACCAGGAACACGATATGATCGGGATTTATCTGCGTATCTATCACCACCCAGGCGCCTCCCCTTATCTCGGCGTACGGCGGCATGTAGAGTATTACCGGAAGATCGTACTTCGACAGCTCGTCCACTATCATGGCCCCGTACTTCAGAACCTCCTCGTAGAGCTCCAGCTTACCCCCTGCGAAGCCCCGCCAGTTCGGGAGTATGACCAGCGGTTTCCCCTCCCTTCTCATGAACTCTATCCACTGGGCCGTCTTGAACGAAGAGTCGGGATACCACACCTGGCCGAACTGCAGCCTGTCCTTGGAGGATGACCGCGGATCGACGGGGTCGGCGGGAATGCTGCGAACGGCGGTACCCGTCTCAACCGCGATGAAACCTATCGGTATACCGCCCAGGGCGGCCCTTCCTACCCTGACCGTCTTGCCCCAGTCGTACATGTCCTCCTCCGTGCTCCCCATGTCGAACAGTATCTCCGCAAGCTGCATGGCATCGTACGGATGGGGTCTTTCCGCCTCGGGCTCGGGCCTCTCTATCACGGCACGCCTTCCAAGGATGTCCTCCTCAACGTCCCGGGACACGGGATCATCCGTGAGGGCCACCGGCAGGGATAGGCCCATCTTCGGGGGAATGCCTCGGAGCCATGAGATGACGTAACCGCTGGCCTCGCGCTCATCCTCCACTATTCGATGGCTGATGCCGTTGGGCCCCATTATGCCCGGACCTCCCAGCTCCCTGTTAGAGGAGAAAATCTTCTCCCCGCCATAGAGAGCGTTCAGTGCTCTGTAGCCCGTGAGGATGATCTCGGAATGGCGCGTTTGCACCACGCGCTTTAGAAGCCTTACATTGTAGGATATAATGCCAGTGCACGTGTCGGTGACCACGGCCATTGTCGGAATGGAATGGAACGCCAGCGACGAGGCCCGGGCCATCCTGGCCGAGCCCGACAGGTTCTCCTGATTGATCTCCGGGGAACTCCTATCGATCCCATCGATCACCCATCTGCGCTGCGGGACGTTTCCCCTCGTCACGTCCACGGGGTGGGCCCTCACCAGATGTCCGAACTCCCGGTGATCCCCCTCGGTCAGGTATATATACCCGTCCTCCTCGTCCAGGCGAATGCCCGGCACGCCACCCACTATGCTGGTCACAACGTACCGGATCTCATTGGCCCCGCCATCTCCCCCCATGTCCCCCGAAGAGACCTCCGCCGGACGCGCCATGACGAGGGGAGACAGCATCTCGTGGTCCCTGGCGGTGAGGAACAGCTCGTCTCTTTCCGCATCATATGAAAGCCTGTGACTTACTATCTTGTCCAGACCGATGCGTGCCCCGCTGCCCTCTGCGAAGTAGATGAAGGGGATCCCCTCTTTCATGGCAAGACGGGCCGCCTCGACGTAGTTCATATCCTCCCTTATGGCGACCGAGCCCCCTTTGAGGGTCATATCGCCCGATACGAGAATGAACTGCCGTCCCGCTGGCGTCTCTGGCGTCTTAATGCTCACCCGCCAGACCACAATGGAGTGTTTGTTGCTGCCGGGCTTTCGCTCGACAGGGGTGATTTCTCCCCGCGCGTCTATTGCGAGCTCCTCCACCCCGAACACATCCTTCGGAACACTTTTACCCGTACGGTTCCAGGCCCTCCTCAGCTCCATTTCCAGAAGCGCCGGGCGATCGTAAACATAAACCTTTCCGCGGCTCCTGCGCATCTTCCTCTTCCGATCGAGAGGGGTCATCTCCCTGTGCCGGTCACTCGCTCTCTGGTAAGCGTCCTCGGGGGGAACGTATCCCGGCTCCTCCATCTGCCGCTTCAGTTCCTCGAACCGTATGAGAGCACGGACCGGTTTATCATCTCCCGGGAACAGATGCTCCTCGATCACATACGGCTTTAGTTCCAGCATGAGACCGGTGGGATTGTCCACCGCGATAAGCATCTCGTGGGATTCGCCCGGGCGAAGCCAGGAATTGACCCTGCCGTGTATCTCGGTGCGGGTCAGGTCCACATCGGCATAATCCCTGATATGGCGCTGCATCTTCATCAGTATCCTTCGCGTTTCTTCCCAGGAAAGGCGAATGGAGCGAACGAATCTCAGGTATATCTCGTTGTTATGGGTGGAGGCTCCCGTGGCGGCATAGGATATCCTGAGATGGCGCAGAGATGTCTCGAAGGCCTCCACAGCCGATGGAAATGTGGGCCCCTGGGGTCCCATGACGATGTTCGAATCCCTTATCATCGTCCGAACGAAGATGCGGTCCTCGATATCGGGATAGTCTTCGCCCCGGGGATCCGGCTTGCGATAATGGTAAAGGTGAACGTTCATATCGCCCGAAGGCATGTTCGCAAGATGATCCTTCAAGGGTTCGAGCTCCTGGAGGCCCATATCGTGACCGAGCGTTGGATGAACGTCCCTGTAGAGACGATCCTCTTTGTATGGCCCATTCGGTTCCGAGCGTCTGAAGGTGAGAAGGCCGGGATATTCCTCCCCTTTTACGCGAACAACAAAGGTGATCCTCTTGAGAATGACCTTCGCCAGAGTTCTCTCCAGTTCATCCATCAGATGTGAGGACAGAGCATTCATATCCGCAATCCCCTCGGGCCAGGGAATCAGGAGTTCCATAACGTCCTCGCCATGGGGGCGGTCCGACTCCTCATTCCACATATTGGCGAGCCTCTCATGCAATCGCGTGAGGGCTCCTCCGACATCCTCATCGGGATGAACGAGGCTGACGAGACCGGCACGGAAATGACCCGCCATCTCGTCCCGGAATCTCCAGATGTAAGTTCTCTTCCCATCACGGTTCTTCTCGTACTCCACCGTAAGTCCCGGATGACGCCTATACGCCCGCAACAGAATGAGCTTTCCGGCTGCCTTGCGAAGACCGCTCTTTCCCGTCAGCAGATATCCCACAAGTCGGGCCATCAGGGATTCGGAGGCTTCCATTACGGTTCCGAGAAGATCTTCCATCTCGTCCTTTCGGCCGTCCCTCTCGGCAGCGAGTATCTTTTCCATCATCTCATCCAGATCCTGGGAAGGACGCAGCTTCTGGGTCAATAGATGCAGGAGCTCCTCCGATTTGGCCACCACGTCCCGGTAGCTGCTGGTATATCCCAGTTCGGAGAGCCTCTTAAGCTGTCCCTCCATTGAGCGATAATCCATATCCGAGATATCATCCAGAAGGGCCAGAAGCATCTTCAGCTTGGATCTCATAAAGGCATGGGAGCGCGCCAGCTGGAACAGGTCCAATCCCTGTCTGGACGCCTCCGCCTCGAGAACGCCGCCCGGAAGCGAGCGATCGCCGCGGAAGTAATGCTCGTCCCTATAGAAACGGTCTACAAGGGAAGATACCCCCGATATCCATCTCTTCTCATCGATCTGTTCTTTAAGCTCCAGCGTTTCCCGGAGAAGAACGTCCATGATGTTGAATGGTTGAGGGTATCCCGCCAGTATGTTGGCCAATGCTTCCGACAGCATCACCAGGCGTACATGGTCCGATTCTGCCCTGAACGACGCACGTGCGAGCTCACCGACCTCCCCCTGCATTCGGCTCCATTCTTCCTCTTCCGAGAAAACGAGCGCTCGCTCCTCTCCAACATCGCAACCCTTTGCGTCTCCTCCTCCCCTGAACCTTAAAAGAACAGTCCCGGCATCCACATTGTCCCCCACCTCCACCGTAATATCGGCTATCTCCCCCGCCCTGGGAGAATGCAGGGAGGTGATCATCTTCATGGCCTCCATGGACAGGAGGACCTCACCCTCTCCCACAACCTGCCCTTCCTCCACCCTTATCTCGGTAATGATCCCGGCAAGGGGAGCCCTGAATGTCGATGGATCGAGGTCGGTCCCGATCGTGTATGTACGGCCGCCCATCTCAATATGGCTCTCCACCACGTCATCGGTCCTGAAGACGGCGAATATCTCCTCCCTGGTCGTGAGCAGATAGCCGCCGGAGGGCTGCATTTCCTTGAAGCGTATGGATGTCGTCGTCCCACCCAGGGTGACGTGATAATGATCCTCACCGACCTCCCTCACGTTTATCTCGTACACCCGGTCCTCGTATCCTACCCGGGTAAATGACGTGTTCGCGAAAAGGGTGGGCCGGAGCGGTTGTCCCGAATCGAGGCTCGAGAAGAACTGGTTCCGCCTGCGGGTCTTCTCCGTAATATAATCGATAAGGGCCATGGCAGCAAGGGCCAGTTCGGGCCGGTCCGATTGACCCGCTCCCCGGAAGCTGCTGGTGGACATCCTCTCGGTCAGCCACTCGGTATGAATGGAATCTCCGCTGACGTATTCAGGATCTCTTAGCACATTGAGGGAGAATGTCCGCGTCGTCAGGATGCCGGCGAAGCGGATCTGATCCAGAAAGGAGACCATATTGAGCCGGGCCGTCTCCCGGGTTGTTCCCCTGGTAACCGCATGACCTATCTGGCTGTCCGCAAATGAATTCACCAGGGCCCCCGAGGAATGGCTGAAATAGTACCTGGGAGTTCCAGGGCCGGGCGAAGGGACGTCGATGTTCCTCAAGACGCCGGTCTGTGGACTGAAACCCGCCTCCGGATTCTCCGCAAGTATCCTCACGGAAATGCTGTGCCCCCCCATGGAGAAGTCGAGTCCTCTCTCCTGGAATTCGAGGGGAAGGGGGATTCCCATGGCCATCTTCAGCTGCTCTTTGACGAGATCAAGGCCCTCTAACAGCGCCTCCGTGGCAATATGCTCCACCTGAAGGCGAGTGTTCATCTCCATGAAGTGGGGATTTCCCTCCCTGTCGACAAGGAATTCCACCGTGCCTGCGCTCTGGTATCCGGAAGCCTCGGCCGCAGCCAGTGAGGCTTCCCTTATGCGCCTTCGCGTCTCCCCGGATATTGGAATGTCGTCCCCCGATTCCTCGATGAGCTTCTGATGATGTCTCTGTATCGAACATTCCCGCTCCCCCAGCAAGGCCACGTTGCCGTAGATATCGCACAGGACCTGTTCCTCCACGTGCCTGCAGCCCCGGGCGGCAGCCTTTTCGATAAAGACCACGTCGTTGTTGAAGGCCGCTCTGGCCTCCGAGCGGGCGGCCCGCCATGCCTCCACGGTCTCATCCGGGTTATTTACGAAGCGTATCCCGCGTCCGCCTCCGCCCGCGGTGGCCTTGATGACCACCGGATAGCCGATCTCCATGGCGATCCTCTCCGCATCCTCCTCGGAGAAAACGCCTGCCAATCGATATGCGTCATCGTATAGCCCGGACGGGTCAAGGGATCCGTCAGGACCTCCTCGAACTTCGAAGAGCCCCGATTCGATGTTCTCCAATGCCCGGGGATCCATACCCTTCATGCCCGGGCTGCCGCTCCATGGAAGCATCGGTACCTTCGCGGCCTGCATCAGAATTTTGGATACTATCTTGTCCCCCATCCTCTGCATTGCCGCATGGGGGGGACCTATAAAGACCAGATCCTCTTCCGCCACCATTTCCCGGAATGTGACGTTCTCGGCAAGGTGGCCCCAGCCCACTGCAATGGCGTCGCATTGGAAGGTCCTGGCAGCGTCCATCACTTTCTTCTGGTTCTGATAGGTGTCTGCGGGTCTGGAACCATCCAGCCCTGCAATGTCGATCCCGTACTGCTTCAGGTATTCGGGCCTCCGGGGAGCATCCGTCTCGGAATCCCCGACCCAATCCGCATCCGAGGCCATCACAACGATCTGGATCAGATTCGAGTCCCTGCCCCGGGATATCTCGTAGGAAAGGGCCCTTATTCCCTGGACCAACCTGAGTGCTGAAAGGCCGTTGTTGACCACGAGAACCCTTGCGAATGCAAGTGACCGGTCGCCCCCGACCTCTGTGAGCCATGACGAGACCAGACCGAGATTCCTCTCGTACGCCTTCCCTCTGCCGCCGTCTCCCCCGCGCTTGGAGAATCCATTCCCGCCCCTTCTGGACCGGCTCGATGGCATCCCCGAGTTGCCGCCTGTCATACCTTTCACCATTATGAAATCAGCATCAATTTCCGCATCACCACGATAGTGAGGTCGAGCGTCCAATCACTTGCCTTATTATAGTCTTGTCTTTCTATTAACCAGGGGGTTTTCTATAATAAAAATGCAATTCGGTAATAAGAAGTCCTGAAATATTGTGAGAACGGGATGAGAACGTTTTTCTCAGATGATTTCCTATTCACCGTCATAATGCAAAAGGTGAGTAATATGGAATCGAATCCACTGTTCGAAATGATAGACCGAATAGCCCCCGAAATGTACGAAACGCTCAAGAGCGTCGTGAGGATACCAGCCCTTGCCCCCGAGAACGAAGGGGACGGGGAGCTTGAAAAGGCGAATTACCTTGTCGAACTGCTCGAGAGGTTCGGCTTTGAGGACATCAGGGTTGTGAAGGCGCCGGACGAGCGCGTAAGCTGCGGATACCGGCCCAACGTCATTGCGCTCCTGAAGGGAACGGAGCCGGAATCGGGAACCATTTGGTCGGCTGCTCACACCGACGTGGTACCGCCAGGGGATATGGGCCTGTGGGATACTGAACCCTTCGAGCCTGTGGAGACCGATGAAAGGATAATCGGAAGGGGAGTTGAGGACAATACCCAGTCCATGATCGCCTCCCTCTTCGCCGCCAGGGTGGTGAAGGAATCCGGCATGTGGCACAGGCACAATATAGGACTGGCATTCATGGCGGACGAGGAGGTGGGCTCCAAGTACGGGATCAAGTACGTGATCGAGAATACGGATCTCTTCGCGAAGAAAGATATCGTGGTCGTCCCCGATTCCGGGAATCCTGAGGGGGATTTCATAGAGGTATCCGAGAAGAGCATACTGTGGCTCAGGGTCACTACCACGGGGAAGCAGTGCCACGCGTCCTCCCCGGAGAGGGGGAACAACGCCTACCGTGCGGCCATGAAGTTCCTCCTTCGGGCGGACGAGCTGCTGCACGAGAGATATGCCGACGTGAATCCGCTCTTCGATCCTCCCACGTGCACCTTCGAACCCACCAAGAAGCTGGCGAACGTCGGGAACGTCAACACGATCCCGGGGGAGGACGTCTCCTATTTCGACATGAGGATACTGCCGCGCTACGACCCGGAGGATGCCCT
>CAYRFL010000135.1:0-10380 GCA_964423515.1 uncultured archaeon | reverse complement strand
TTACACACTACAAAACCCCGTTGGGTCTCCGCTGTGAAGTGAGTACCACACATTTATAAAGTGGTGATATCATAAGTGAAGCCACCGCTCGTATGACGAGGTTGAAGAATGGATGCCCGCAAGGAGAAATCGACGAAGGTTAAGAGACGATTCTCCCGTGAGATCACCGTCATCGTGTTCTACGGGATATTTGCCATCGTTCTGATATTGGCCTTTATCGTTTTCGGAAGGTACGGTGAATACGAACTCCGATTCGGTATTTTCTGGCTTGCTGGTTTCTTCATTTTAACCTTGGTCATCTCTATTGTCCTCTGGTTATCCTTTTTTCGAAAGTGGAAGGGTCTCAAGAGAGAGACCTCCAGCATCCGAAAGACCCTGGCGTCCCTTCGCAAGAGCAAGAAGTTGTACGGCGAACTCGTCGAGAATATGGATGAGGCCATCTGGAGTGCCGATATCAATGGGAACTTCACTTTCATAGGTCCGTCGATAGAGATGATAACGGGCTATTCCGTCGATGAGTTCATGCACTACTCGCTTCGTGAGCTTATACCGAAAAAAACCTACGTGAAAACCATAGGCAAATTAACCCGGTTGACGGGCAATCCCGGTGCGCACACGTCCCTTTCGGTCGCCATCCCGGTCGAACGCCTGACCAAGAGCGGCGCAAGGGTGTGGCTGGAATTCGCCATGAAGGCCCGATGGGCGGACGAGGACAAATTGGAGGGATTCCAGGGTATAATCCGCAATATAACGAAAAGGAAGGAGGATGAATCCCGCCACAACAGGTTGAACCGCATACGGAACATGCTCCGAGAGCTGAAGTACATAAGGGCCACGACAGTTGAGGAAAAGAAACTTCTGGAGAGCGTGTGCCGAGCAGCTCTCGATGTTGGCGGATATCGTTATGCCTGGATGGGTTATGCGTTGAAGGACAGTGAAAAGACGGTCCGTCCCGTTGCACAACGAGGTTTTCCCGAGAAATATTTCGATTATGCCAAGATCACCTGGGCGGACAATATCTGGGGCGTGGGCCCGGTGGGCAGGGCGATACGGACCGGTAAGCCGGCAATAGCCCAGAAACTCGACAAGGAGGAGTTTCACCTTCATCGTTTCTCGGACAACGTCCTCCGCAGATACGGATCATCCATAGCCATCCCCCTGAAGGACGAGGAGGGTGTTTTCGGTGCATTCAGCCTGTATTCCATCGACCCGGACTCCTTTGGAAAGGAGGAGGTGAAGATGCTCCTGAAGATAGGGAAGGAGCTGTCGGCAGCCATAGGAATGCTAGCCCATTCCCAGCGGGAACACGATCGCTCTGAGAGAGCTCTCCGGGAGAGCGAGGACAGGTTCACCGCCTTCATGAACCATCTCCCCGCAGCCGTGTTCCTCAAGGACGAGACCAGCCGGATGATATACGTCAACCCCTATATGCGCCGCCATTTCGGGGCCGACGCTCTGATGGGCAAATCACCTCACGAGTATCTCCCGAAGGATATTGCGGACGCCATAATTTCGGACGATAACGAAGCATTGGCCAAGGGCTACAAATCCCTTCTGGAATCCCACGAGGATCTAAAGGGGAAGGAGCGCATTTTCCAGACTGAGAAGTTCGCCATTCAGCGCGAGGGGAATCCCCCTCTGCTGGGGGGTATAGAACTGGACATCACCGAAAGGAAGAGAGCCGAAGAGGAGCTAAAAAGAAAGCTGATCCAGACCCAGAACCTGTATCAGCTGAGCAAGGATCTTATGTATTCGGATACGCAGGAGGACGTATGCCACAAGGCCCTTCTCAGTATATGCGCGGGTTTCTCGCTCGGTCGGGGTCTATTGTTCATAGTCGATAACCTCCTGGGAAGGCTGGATCTGAAGGAGATGGTGGGTTTCGAGGACGTGGACGTACATCTCGAGGCGCCGCTTGACAAATGCAACGGCATTCTCGGCCAGTCCATCGAGAACATGGAGTACCTGTGTGTTACCCTCGGAAATGAAAACTCAACGGGTGAGAAGGCCGTTTTGCCATCATTCCTTGTGGATTCTCTCGGTTTTCCCGGTCCGGAGGACTCCTACATAATCACTCCCATACATTCCAAGGAAACCGTGTTTGCAGTATTGTTTCTGGATTTCGGAGAGGATGTCTCTTTCCCGGAAAAGGGCGTGGACATGCTGGCCATGTACCTCTCGGCCGTCGCCACAGCATTCGAGAACGTGGGATTGTACCAGAAACTGGAGGATTCGTACGAGAGCCTGAAGGAGATCGACAAGAAACGAAGTGATTTCATCGACGTTGCAGCCCACGAGTTGAGAACTCCTCTCTCCTCGATAAAGATTTACACCGATCTGATGAGCCGTGAACAGATAGGGAGCTTCTCGGAAAAGGAGATGAGCTATCTTGACGACATGAACGCAAATATAAAACATCTCAACGAACTGATCAATGAAATGCTGGATTACACGAGGACCAATGCCAAGATGCTCAATTTTCCCATTGGAGAATACGAGATGACGGGCGTGGCAAAGGAGATCATGGAGGATTTCCGGACCGTGGCAGCCACCAGAGGCATATCCCTCGAGCTGGAATCGGAAGGCGACTCCATCGCCAGGTTCAATCTCGAATTGATGAGGAAGGCGGTCAAGAACCTCGTGAGCAATGCCGTTAAATACTCTCATGACGGAGGCGATATCATCATTGGCATAACCGGCGATACGCATACTGTCACCGTGGCGGTGACGGACAACGGCATAGGCATACCCGAGGAACACATCTCCCGTATCTTCGAGAGATTCTACATGGGGGACATGTCGCTCACCCGGGAGCGGGACAAGATGGGGCTGGGGCTTCCCATCACCAAATCGATCGTCGAGGGGCACGGCGGTCGGATCTCGGCGGAAAGCCAGGTCGGAAAGGGAAGCACGTTCCGCTTCACCGTACCCAGGCGCCTGAAGCGTGAACCATCGTCCCGGGAGAACGATGAGGGGGGAGTTCCGCGTCCCCCGAATGACGAAGGGTCTTTATCCTCATGATGATGATGATGATGATGAAGCCGTATGGAAATCCGGATTACCTTGATTAGATATCCGTATTCGTAATTGAAAAATACAAATAAAAACAGTTATTATAACGTTGTTATATGGTCAGGGATAACTTGAGACGCCCTATCCGCGGTCGATCATGAAGGGAAATGGTGAAGCGTATGAAGTGTGGTAGATTTTACCTCGTATTGTTCTTGCTCATTCTATTGATCGCTCAGGAGAGTTCATTCATATCATCCGCCTTCCAGGATCAGGGAGCGGTTCTTCCCGGAAGGTCGGGCGACGACGAGCCCCCGAGAATGTTGGTGGACAGTACGCCATCGACGGCCGAGACCGGTGGGAGACTGAACTTCTCGGCCGAATTCACCGACAACGTCAGCATAGCCGAGGTCCGGGTGAACTACACACAGCTCGGTGCTGTCTTCAACGTCTCAATGGAGTTCCAAGCCGGGCAGACGTGGAACCGCACCGTCACGGTTGACGATAACGCCACCTCCATCGGATACCATTTCTACTTCAGGGACACCTCCAACAATACCAACGTTTCTCAGCCCCGCGCCGTATTCGTGGACGATGTCATCCCGCCGGTGGCGGATGCGGGGGAGGACCTGGTCATCCTTCCCAAGGAGCCCTTCGACCTGAATGCTTCTTTGAGCACGGATAACATAGGTATCGTGAACTATACCTGGTACTGGCCGGCCCCGGGGGGCTGCGGCAAGGAATTTCACGAGTACGGAGAGGTTGTCGAGGTCAGAAGGCTCGGAAGAAGCATCAATGTCACCCTCACGGCGACGGATGCAGCCGGGAACCAGGCTACGGATATGATCAACGTGACCGTCCTGGACGTGGAGGATCCCATCCCCTATCCGGGCGAGGACGTGACCATCGACCAGTTCGAGACGGTGGAATTCAACGGGAACGGCAGCATGGACAATCGCGGGATCGCCAACTACACCTGGTCCATCCAGTACAATCAGACCCGTTTCTACCTCTATGGGGTCAGAGTGAACTTCGCCTTCGACATACCGGGCGTATATGAAGTGTTGCTGAGGACGATAGACACGTCGGGGAACGGAGCAGGGGTGTGGGGCAACATGACCGTCTTCGTCAGGGACATCATCCGTCCCGTAGCTGAAGCGGGTGAGGATGTGGCCATCGACCAGCACGAGACATTGGTCTTCGACGGGACCGGATGCCATGACAATACGAACGTTACCGCTTACTTCTGGAATTTCACGTACAGGGGACAGCATCGCTCGTTGGTCGGGGAATCTCCCAGTTTCAAGTTCGATCAAGTGGGGATATATCGGGTCGGGCTGGAGATTAGGGACAATTGGGGAAACAAGGACAACGATTCGCTTAGAGTTACAGTGAGGGACATCACGCCTCCCGTGGCATATGCGGGAGCGGACAGGAAGGTGGACTACGGTGATAGATTCTATCTCGATGCCGGCGATAGTAGTGACAATGTCGGAGTAGTGAACTACAGCTGGAGCTTCAACTACAACGATACGGTGAGGACCGTGTACGGAATGGAAATGTCTTTCGCTTCGTACGTTATGGGAGCCATGGATTTTCATCTGACGATATCCGATGCTGCCGGTAACAAGGGGTATGACGTCTGCTCGGTCACGGTGCTCGATTCCGTCCCGCCGAAGGTGGATGCAGGATTCGATGTCAGGGTCGGAGAGGGTACGGCGGTCCATCTGGACGCCGGACTGACGACGGACCATTCCCTCATAGTCCATTACAACTGGAGCTTTGACTACAACGGCAGTGAGAAGAAGCTATACGGCAGGGAGGTCACGTTCACCTTTCATCGAATGGGCGAATACACGGTGTTCCTGTTCGTCATGGACATGTACGGCAATATGGGATGGGATGCCTTGACCGTGGAGGTTCTGGATGTCACTCCTCCCAGGATCGATGCCGGAGATGATATGAAGTTTGCGGCGGGAAGCTCGGTCCCCCTCAATGCCACGGGCGAGGACAACGTGGCCATCGAGAACTACACGTGGACATTCACCTACGATGGCACTGAAACGGCTCTGTTCGGGATCGAGGTGAACTTCACCTTCGAGATCCCGGGCAATTACACCGTAGAGCTTGTGGCAAGTGATGCGGAGGGGAATACCGCCCGGGACAACGTCACCGTATTGGTGTTGGCGGCGGAGGACCCCGGGCCCGACGACGATACGGCCCCGGGGAACGGCAATGGGACCGGGAATGACGGTGGCGCGGATACGGGTTCAGCAGGTATCTCCACGGGCATGAAGATGGTCATCGCATCGGCCATGGTCATCCTGTTGATCATTGCATTTACCTACCTTCTGAACCGCCGGTTGGTCCGAGATGCCGGCGGTACGGAAGAAAAGGCCGGTATGGAGGCAGAACCCTTTTTGGAGCCCGACCATCATTTCGAGGAAGGATCGGATGATACAACGGAAGGTGATACGGACCCGACAGTCAATGCTGTCGATGCGGAGGAGAACATCGATGGGCCGGTGAATGGGTCCGGGGATGTGGAAGCGTAAACGATCCTTGCCCGAGCAGGTGCGGAAAACGATCGCTACCCTTTACCCTTGCGAGTTCCGTTCGTCTCGGACCGCTTACTATTATCATCCCGCCTTTTTTCCGATAACCTTCCTCTTCCTCTCGATAATATGTATATGGATATGGCAAGGCAAATGACCACCGCGCCCACGGATACCACTATCATCGCTGTCTCGCCAGATTCCCCCCGGTCACCATGGTTCTCTTCCTGTGACGACCCGTTTCCCTCCGTCCCGTTCTCCTCTGCACCGGAGGGGATCCTCCGGAGAACGTTGAGCGTCATCTCGTCCCCGTGTGTGTTCCCGGCCCCGTCCTTCACCGTGAGCTTCACTCGGTAGATGCCGGGCTCTTCGAACAGGAATTCAGCGATCATACCGTCGAGGGCCACGTCCCTCTCGTCGTATCGGAAGGTCCAGGTATACTCTTTCACGCCGACGTTATCGGTGGAATTTGATCCGTTCAGCATCACGACGTTCCCGGCCCGTACGGTCATATCGCCCCCGGCCCTGGCCGCGGGAGGTTCGGTATCCCGGTCCAGCACTATCATATCGTCGGTGTCCCAGTTCCCCCTGGCGTCGGTCACGTTGAGGAGCACCGGACAGAGGGTTCCGGGGGGAAGATCGAAGAGGGCGAGCCGGCCGTAAAGGACCTCTTCCCTTCCGTTCAGAATGAAGCTCCACGAATAGTTGATCACGGCGATATTGTCCCATGATCGGCTTCCGTCCAGAACAACATGACCCCCCTTATCCACCACGACATCCGGCCCCGCGTCGGCCATGGGAGAAATGATGTCGATCACATCCGATATATATACGCCATCCCCCTCGGACTGGTCGACCAGGTTCCCTGCCCCGTCCCTGGCATGGAAGGAATAACGCAGGGAAAGTGAATCCGCAGGGACCGCAAGACCGCAGGTCCAGATCCCGCTTCCATCATCATCCATGGATAGGTCGAGCGAGGCTCCTCCGTCGAAGGAGTATTCCATCTCCGCCCGGTCCACTCCGATATTGTCCGTGATCTCACATGTGATGTCGAACTTCTCCCCCGTCTTGGGTGTATTCGATTGTTCCTTCACCACTATTTCCGGAGGATCGTTATCCACCACGGGTACCGGCTTCGTATCGGCAAGATGACAGCCTCCAAGCGTGTCGTTGATGCATACGGTATACTCGAGGGCCGATGTGTTGTGCCCCAATGTGATCTCCCCCTCCCAGAGATGGGCTCCGCTCCCATTGGTCAGGTATACATTACCGTTTCTTGGTCCGTGCTTCCACAGGACGCTGACCTCGTCGACATCCACCTCGGTGGAGGTCATCATTCTGAAGCCATATTCGTCACCGGTAGTTCCCCTGGAAGGCGACTCGTCCCATCTGAGCACATGCGGCAGCACGTCCTTGGAATTGTCTACGCGAGCGTACCTGAGCTCCCCTTTCCCCCTGGAGTAGTAGCTTATATGAGGGTCGCCTTGCGAATCGACCGCAATGGATGCGTATCTGTCGCCCCCGGCATCTATCATCTCGAGATGCCAGACCCCTTCGTGGCAATGAGCGTATCGGAGGTCCTCCTCCGCCAGATCGAGATAGGCGATATGGGGATCGTCGCCGTCATCCAGGGCCAGGGAGGCGAACCTGCCCACCTCTCCCGCATCGTCCACGGTCTCCAGGACCCATTCCTCGCCGTCATACCTGGCATATTCGAGCCGGTATCTGTCATCGGTCCAGTCGTGATAGGCAACGTGCGGACGCCCGATCGAATCCAGCTCCAGAGAGGACCAGCGCCCGCTCTCTCCAACCGTGCTCACCCTCTCGGATATCCACCCGGTCCCGTCGAAACGTGTATAGATGAGGTCCTCGTCGGACGAATCGAAGTAGGTGACGTGGGGATCGTCCTCTTCGTCCAGCACCAGGGATTTCTCCCACTCCACCTTTCCCGGGACGTTCGGTTCGGATATGTTCCATCCTCCCTCCTCCAGACGGGCATATCTCAATCTCTGCCGGCCTGTGTTCGAATATACCACGTGGGGCCTGTCCTCCGAATCCAGGGCGATGGATGTGAACTTACCCACGTTCTCCCCCGGGTCCACGATTTCCATCGTCCAGTTCGCACCGTCGAAACGGGCGTATTTCAGGTCGCGCTCGCTCCCGGAGTAGTAGCTGATATGCGGCCTTCCACCGGAATCCAGCGCCAAGGACGTATGCTTGCCCACGTGCCCATCCGGATCCACCGTTTCCACGATCCATTCAGTACCGTTCCGGCGGGCGTATTTCAGATCTTCCTGCGATGCGTTGCTGTAGCTGATATGCGGTATATCTTCCTCATCAAGGGCAATGGCGGTCCATTTTCCCACGACTCCCGAGGAATCCACGGTCTCCGTGAACCAGTTGTTGCCCCTGCCCAAGTTCGTTTCCGGGCCACCGTCGTTAAGAATCCTACCCCGCCCCCCCTCGGAGCAAAGCATCGTCTCAGCGGAGTGGGAATGGTGTAATGCTTCGAATGGCGAATGGAAGAATGCGATAAATGATAGCATCAGAAAGGCAGCTGCCAGATGGAAGGGCTTCATTCACATCACACCTTCCCGTCCATCACGGTGTGAGTCGTAGTTAAGCTTTTCGCCCCTTTGCATTGAGCGGGGGGCTTGGAATGGTTGGAGGTAACAAGAACGCTACTCATGGAAGAGGTGCTCTGTGGCATATGCACATTGCTGACAGATAGATGCTTAGTTAATATGAGTCGGGTGACCTTGAACTCACCGTTTCTCATCATTTTCTTTACCTTTATCCTTCCTTAAAATCCGTCTTGCGAGCATGAACAGGGGAACCATTGAAAAAAGACAGATGATGATGATGATCCCACGGAGGTTCACCGGAGCCCCTTCGACCTTGTCGCTGTCCCCCCACCGGTTCGGATTATCCGGGAACTCGTCGAGTTCAAGTCCGGTGGTCGAGTGCGACTCGTTCTTGCCAGCATTCCACTGGTCAGGATGTTCGTCCCCATCGCTATCCAGGGAGGCTGCGGGATCGAGAGGGAAAGCATCGAGTTCAAGTCCGGTGGTCGAGTGCGCCTCGTTCTTGCCGGCATTCCACTGGTCAGGATGTTCGTCCCCATCGCTATCTAGGGAAGCGGCGGGATCGAGGGGAAATGAATCACTGGTGTCGGGAACACCGTCGTTATCGTCGTCAGTATCCGCCTCGTCTGGCGTTCCGTCACCGTCCGTATCCAGTACAGCGTTCGTGGGGACCTCTATCCGATAGGCGTATTTGAGCATTCCCGCCGAATCGTTGTAGTAGCTGATATGCGGTATTCCGCTGCGGTCTAGGGCCAGGGATGTGTACCTATCCCCTCCGGGATCGACCAGCTCCACGTTCCACTCTATCCCGTCCCAGTAGGCGAACTTCACGTCCTCGTTGGTCTTATCGTGGTATCCTATACGGGGATAGTCGTTATCGTCGAGCTCGAGGGAGGTGAACCTCCCCACATCCCCCTTCCTGTCGATGGTCTCGATGCTCCATTTCGTGCCATCGAAACTGGCGAACACGAGATCGTGAATATCCTCGAACTCATGGGTATAGCTTATCCTGGGTCGTCCCAGTGGGTCCAGTTCAATGGAGGGCCAGCGTCCGACGTTCCCGGATGGGTCCACCGTCTCGGTATTCCAGTTTCCCTCCTGGCGGTGGGAGTAGTATAGCACCTTGCTCATCCCGTCGCAGTAGGCGATATGGGGATCCCCGTTGTCATCGAGGGTGATGGAGATCCACTGGTTGACCTCTGCCGCCGAGTTCACGGTTTCGGTCTTCCAAGAGCCGCTACCCTTGTATGCATATTTAAGGTCCCTCAATCCCTCGTCCCAGTATGCTATGTGAATTCCGTCGTTACCGTCTATGGCAAGTGACGTGCTCCTTCCCACCTCGCCCTCTTCATCCACCGTCTCGTTCACCCATCTCGCACCGTTGTGGTAGGCATGCATCAGGTCGCGCTCCGGTCCGAAGAAATAGCTGATATGCGGTCTCTCGCCGGAATCAAGCGCGATGGACGTGTACTTGCCGGTATGCCCGCTGGAATCGACCATATCGATATGCCACCGGTCTCCGTCGAAGCGGGCATATTTCAGGCTGCCCTGGTCCGCTTCCGTGTAGCTTATGTGTGGATGGTCCTCCCCGTCCAGCGTCAGTGACGTGAACTTCCCCAGCATGATCCCGGATTCGACGATCTCCACATGCCACATGCTTCCCCTTGATGATCCTTCACCCATGGCATGGGAGGAAGGATCATTGGCAGGTTCAATGGAAATCCCTGAGGGTGCCATTACATTGCCGAGTATCAACAAGGCCACGTATAGCAATAGAACGTAAGCACATTTTCCTATGTTCCCATCTTTATGCGTCATGATATACAATCAATGATAATCGACTGCCATTAATAAAAGTTATTCCCGTAAATTCAAAGAGCATACACCCAATGCCATCATCCCCCGTCATCAACGTGATAACGATGTGGCTCGTCGAACGATTTCGGAGGCAGGATGGGTAGAGTTCATCGAACTGGGAGCCTAATCGCATGTGTTTTTACATATTATGATATTTACCTGCTCGCCCCATGACCTCCGATCAGAGGTCCGAACATTTCTTGTCGTAAAAATTGATAAATTGAGAATATTATGGAGAAAATGTTTAAATATTGAAAGGAAGCATTTATTTTTTGCCAATTCCTAAACATGGGGAATTGTTACAACACGAAAGAGGTATATGTATGAAGGATGGCACAAGTTTATCGAAAGCAATGTCCTTTCTCCTCGTTTTT
>CAYRFL010000134.1:7693-10400 GCA_964423515.1 uncultured archaeon | reverse complement strand
CCGGACGAGCTGGTGTGGAACGAGGAGTTGGGGAAGGAGGTGCCGAAGGGGTGGGAGGTTGGGAAAGTAGGAGAAGTAATGGAACTTGCATATGGCAAAAGTCTTCCTGAGAGAAAGAGACAATCTGGTCATGTCAATGTTTTCGGCTCAAATGGTATTGTTGGGAATCATAATGAGAAATTAGTAGATGGTCCAGGGATAATTATTGGGAGGAAAGGAACGGCGGGAACCATTATTTGGTCTCATTCCGACTTTTTCCCGATTGATACAACGTTTTATATTGTAGCTAAAAATCATATTATGAGTTTATTATATCTTTATCACGAACTGCATGCGCAAGACTTACCACATCTGATTTCAGATTCAGCGGTACCAGGTCTAAATCGTAATATTGTTTATATGAATCGCATTGTAATCCCTCCAACATTCCTTATAAATAAGTTTGATCTGATAGTGGCACCATTTTTTTCTCAAATGAATGTAAAGAATGAAGAAAATAACAAATTAGAAAATACTCGCGATACCCTTCTCCCAAAACTCATATCAGGTCAAATCCGAATAAATGACCCGGAACAATTCCTCAATGAAAGAGGTATTGAAAATTAGTAAGTGATACACATGATTGAAGTATATCCAAACCTGTATATCGGAAATCAAAATGATTATGAAACTCATGTTAAGTATATTCCGGGGTGGTTCATTGTTCATGCATGTAAAGAACCTTATCATCGACAAGCACTGGGATATCGAAGTCGAGGTGCGCCTAAAAATCATCCGGAATATTTTATAGCGAAAAGAGGAAATCGACTAATATTAAACCTTGTAGATGTAAACGATCCGTCCTATATATCTAAAGAAATTATTGATGCCGCTTTGAATTTCATTAATGAAGCACTGGATAATTCACATCCGGTATTGGTCCACTGTAACCAAGGTATGTCCCGTTCGGCAGGTATTGGATTATTATATCTTGCTGCATTTACCAATAAGTATGTTGAATTTAGCTTTCAGGAGGCAGAGATGAAATTTCGTTCCATATACTCACCATATAATCCTGCGGCAGGGATGCGCATTTTCATACAGCGCAATTGGGAGGAATATCGAGGAATAAATCTGGAGTGTGGGAATGAATGACCACAAAGCTCAACGAATCCGCCGTCGAGGAACAGACCCTTGCCTGGTTCTCGGAACTCGATTACGAGACCCTATACGGCCCCGACATATCGCCCGATCCCGACGGCAGGCCCGGTACGGATAGGGAAAAGTATGACCAGGTTATTCTCGAAGGCCGGCTGCGAAATTCCCTTCTCAGGATCAATCCGGACATCGACATCACTACCGCCAATACTGTCATATCCCGGCTGAAAAGGACCGAGTTCCCCCTCCTGCTCGCAAACAACCACGACTTCCACCGGCTCCTCATCGAAGGAGTATCGGTCGAATGCCGCAGGAAGGACGGCGCGCCGGGATATGTCCGCGTAAATCTCATTGACTTCGATAATCCGTCCAATAACGACTGGCTCGCGGTGAACCAGTTCACCGTGGTCGAGGGGAATCACAACAGGCGGCCCGACGTGGTGGTGTTCGTTAACGGTATTCCCCTCTCCGTCATCGAGCTCAAGAATCCCCTGGACGAGAAGGCCACCATCTGGTCGGCGTTCAATCAGCTCCAGACCTACAAGAAGCAGATATCCTCCCTGTTCGTTTACAACGAGATCCTGGTCATTTCGGACGGCCTCGAAGCCCGCTTCGGTTCGCTGTCGGCGGACCGCGAGAGATTCATGCCATGGCGCACCATCGAGGGCGAGGAACTGGCCCCCGCTTCCATGCTGCAGCTCGAAGTTCTTCTCAGGGGTATGTTCGATAAACGGCGGTTCCTCGACTACGTCCGATATTTCGTCGTTTTCGAGAAGGACGGCGCGAGCACTATCAAAAAAATAGCGGGATATCACCAGTTCCACGCGGTACGTACCGCCGTGGACAGCACCGTTCACGCCATTTCTCCTGTGGGCGATAAACGCTGCGGCGTGGTATGGCACACCCAGGGCTCCGGGAAAAGCCTGACCATGGCTTTCTATGCCGGGAAGGCTGTCCAGCATCCCGCCATGGAGAACCCCACCCTCGTCGTCATCACGGACCGGAACGACCTCGACGACCAGCTCTTTGGCACGTTCTCGAAATGCCACGAACTGCTGCGGCAGAAGCCCGAACAGGTTGATAATAGAGTGGAGCTTCGGGAGAAGCTGAAGGTTGCCTCGGGCGGCGTGATCTTCACGACGATCCAAAAGTTCTTCCCCGAGACAAGGGGCGACGATTTTCCGCAGTTGTCCGACCGCAGGAACATCGTGGTAATCGCGGACGAAGCCCACAGAAGCCAGTACGATTTCATCGACGGCTTCGCCCGACACATGCGCGACGCCCTGCCCAACGCCTCGTTCATCGGATTCACCGGGACGCCCCTCGAAACCACGGACCGCAACACCAAGGCCGTGTTCGGCGATTACGTCAGCGTTTACGACATCCAGAGAGCTGTGGACGACGGCGCCACTGTTCCGATCTTTTATGAGGCACGGCTCGCCAAGCTGGAACTGCCCGAAGAGCTGATACCGACCATCGATCCCGACTTCGAGGGCATCACCGAGGGACAGGAGGATCTGGCCAAGCACAGGCTCAAGCGGAAATGGGCGGCCATCGAGAAGATAGTGGG
>CAYRFL010000134.1:0-7593 GCA_964423515.1 uncultured archaeon | reverse complement strand
GACCCCTTCAGCATAGTGATCGTAAGGGATATGTGGCTAACCGGCTTCGACGCTCCCTGCCTGCATACCATGTACCTCGACAAGCCCATGCACAGCCATTCGCTGATGCAGGCGATAGCGCGGGTCAATAGAGTGTTCAAGGACAAGCCCGGCGGCCTCGTGGTGGATTACCTCGGCATTGCCGACGACCTCCGAAGGGCAATGGCCAATTACACGGAGAGCGGAGGTAAGGGCAAAACGGCTCTCGATCAGGAGGAAGCTGTCGCCATCATGCTCGAATGGTACGACGTTTGCTGCAGTCTGTTCCACGGATTCGATTGGTCGATTTGGGTGGAAGGTAAACCCGCGGAGAAGCTGGCTTTGCTCCCGCCAGCGCAGGAGCATATACTGGCACAGGAGGACGGGAAGGAAAGGCTTCTGGAGGCGGTAACGAAAATCTCGAAGGCGTTTGCTCTCTCCGTACCGCACGAGGAAACGGTGCGCATCAGGGACGATGTGGGATTCTTCCAGGCGGTCCGCACCGCTATATTCAAGACCTCGTCCACCGGACCCCGAAGCGATTATGAGATGGATGCTGCCATCAAGCAAATAGTATCCCGATCGATAGCTGCCGACGGAGTAATAGACATATTTTCATCGGTGGGTTTGAAGAGGCCGGATATCTCTATTCTCTCGGAGGAATTCCTGGCACAGGTCAAGCAGGTTCCACAGCGGAACCTTGCGGTCGAGGCTCTGAAAAAGCTACTGAACGATGAGATAGGTGTCCGGTCGGCCAGGAATCTCATACAGTACAAGTCCTTCTCCAAGATGCTCAAGGAGACGGTCAAACGGTACAAGAAGAAGGCTATAACGTCGGCGGAGGCGATCGAGGCGCTGCTGGGACTCGCCAGGGAGATGCGGGAAGCGTATCGGAGGGGAGAGGAGCTGGGGCTTTCTGAAGGGGAGTTGGCCTTTTATGACGCCCTCGAGGTGAATGATTCGGCAGTGAAGCTGCTTGGGGATGAAGTACTGAAAAACATCGCTATTGAGCTTGTCGAGACAGTGCGGAGGAATACTTCAATCGATTGGACCGTAAAAGAGAGCGTCAGGGCAAAGCTACGGGTTATGATCAAGCGGGTTCTCCGGAAGCACGGATATCCGCCGGACAAGCAGGAGAAGGCCACGAGGACCGTGTTGAAGCAGGCGGAGATGATAGCGGGAGAACTAACGATATGAGCCAACGATTCATCCCATGATAAAAAAGTAACAATGAACACATCCCGAAATCATTAACTTTTTTCCCCATTAATTCCACACATCGAGGTGACAAACGTGCCCGGAAGAGGTAGGCGTCCCTCCAGATTCTCACTCATACTGTGGGCGTTCATTTTGCTACTTGCATTATTATGGTCCATTCGGTATTTGATCCTGCTGATCGCCGTGGTCGGTATTATCGCATTGTTCTTCATCTGGCTGAAGAAACGGTCCGGGAATCACCATGGGTTCCATAATGATCCGACGACCTCAAAGTATTATCCCGGCCTCAAGAATTATCAAGAGAACCGTGTTAACTCCTATCGAAAAGAAATAGAAAATCCAGTATCCTATCAGACAAATGTACCAATTCAACAGAAAAAGCCTGCACCTACCATTACACGCAATCCCAAGGGTCATTTCAACGTGTACGTCATAGAACTGGACCGTAGCGTTATGCATAACAAGAAATTCCTCAAGAGAAATCGATACATGGACCCCCGCAAGCCGTGTTTCTACGTCGGTCAGACGTGGCATACGCCCGAACACAGGTTCGAGCAGCACATATCGGGAGTTAAGTCGAGCTATTACCCCCGGACGTACGGAAGGAAGCTGCGGCCGGAACTGTTCACCGGGTATAATCCCATGCGAACGAGGGATGAGGCAGAGAGGACGGAAGAAGAGCTGGCCAAATGGTTGCAGGGGCAGGGGCACGGGGTGTGGTGGAATTGAAGAACGAGAACAGCACAGCGTCGTATAATTCCATACCTTGAAGGTGAATGCCGGACTGAAGGGCAAAATGGGAGTATCATGAAAATAATAAATTACTCAAAGACTATAATGAATCTCTCTTTTGTAAAAACCATTTATAGGTTTTCACAAGTCCGTCCTTGAATTTCGTCCCAGCTTCCCATCCAAAGGTCCTCTTTGCCTTTGCTGCAGACAAGGATTCCCGGAATATCTGACCCGGTCTTTGTGGTATGAACACAATCCGGGAATTTGACCCGGATAATCTCTTTATATCGGTGGCCATCTCAAGGGCCGAAACCTCTCCTTCGGTTGTAAGATTATATATCCCATTTTTAATTCCAGAACTGAACAGCATCATTATCCCGTCAATCAGGTCATCGATATACGTCATGGTCCTTGTCTGCGTTCCATCTCCATGAACGGTGATGTCCTTTTTATTGACTGCTTGATCAAGAAAAATATATGCCCCAAGCGCTTCTCTCATGTTGGGACCATATATTGTCGCGAAACGCATATGGACCGCGGGAAGGCCATACATCTTCTCATATGCTTTTATGACATATTCTCCAGCGAGTTTCGAACATGCATAGAATTCCGTCGGTCGGGGAAGCGTATTCTCATCTGATGGATGACTTTCCTGATTACCATAGACACAACATGTTGAACCATAGTACAATGGAATTCCGAGCTCATTACAGACCGCTGCTACATTCGCAGTCCCCTGGACGTTTATATCCATAGTTTCGACCGGATGCTCTCTAGCGTAGTTCAGGTCAGCGACCGCGGCGAGATGGAAGACCGCTCCGCAATCTCGGGCGGCATCCCGAAAAGAGTTGATATCCCGAATATCCTGACCTCCATTTCGGACATCGAACGAGACCGCTTCATGCCCTTGTTCCATGAACCTTTTCAATAGAGTGCTTCCAATGAATCCATTTCCACCAGTGATCAAAATCTTCATAATGTCACTTACCTCCAGATTGATACGGTTATTCAATCAGATATTATTTGGACATTTAAATAATATGTCTATAAATATGCTCATGGTCGATAGCGATATCACTTGTTTCTTTTAGTGTAAAGAAGCGAGTGTAACCAATTTGTATTGCCATTGAAACAACTCGTTTATTCCATACCCCATCGGGATAGATTAACCATGCTCTTCCACCTAAGTTTAGAACCTCTTTTAATGATTGTATAAGCTCATATTTCAATTCGTCATCAGTGAGGCATGTAAGCTGGCTATGATGATGTGAGTGACTTGCTATGATCCATCCTTTCTCGACCAATCTTCTAAGGTCCATTGCTGATAGATACTGGTCCATTGGGAACTGTGCAGGCATGTTCAACTCAGATAATTTATTCTCTTGGAGTGCAGGAGGAATTTTCCGCAACCTTGCTTTCAACGTACTTCTGGCAAGATTTTCACGGACATCATGTGCAATATGGATCTCATGCTTCTTTGCAAGTGAATGTATAGTATCATCATCTGCAGTGGCGAGAAAGTGATATAGCCTATCGAACCACAACGGTTCACTATGGAGGGTGGAAGTGGAAATGGCCAATACCGGCTGGAAAATAGGGTGTAAATCGAAAAATTGTTCGAGCAGTAGAACATCCCTGTAGCCGTCATCAAAGGTAACCAGCATGACCTTTTCTTCAGCTGATTTTTTCCATTCGGTAAGCAGCAACCTCTGTAGGGAATGAAGATCAATGGAAAATCCAAGGTCCATCTGGATCTGGTGTCCTGGTGAAAGGCTCGTTCCAGTTTTATGGATCCTGTGAATGCATGGGACATATGAAGAATAGTCTTCGCTTTCAACATCCATCATTTCGATCACTTAGAATTGATACTCGAACATTTCGATCTCTTTTGCATATCTTTGAGCAATGATCTCCATCGTCTCCTTCGTGTAGTATTTGCAATACTGTTCATGATCGGTCGTCCTTAGTCTTGGCAAAGTAGATATCGGAATTCCAGTTCTATTGGCGATAACTTGAAGAGCATTTGGCATATCTTCAACTTTGAATATATCATCAACGATGAGATTCCCTTCATCATCCTGGATGACCTCTAACTGAGACCGGGTCATATGGTTATAATCCTCTTCGTGATCGTCCTTACTTGGAGGATTCTGGACAACGACCTCAAATGGTAGGTCCATTGTACTTTTCAGGTATCTCCAAGCGGACACATATTTTTCCCAGGGATTTCTCACAAAGGTAAACTTCCATGCTGATGAAAAAAAAACAGGATATCTCTCTATGAAGGTCCTTACAGCATCAGATTCCCACGGACGATTGGTTTCGATCATAACTATCTTCGATGATGAAGGTTTCGTTGTGAGGTAAAGACCTTCTTTGATCTCATTGAACAAATTGGGATCTGCCAAAATTTGCTCATCAACTTGGTGATCTCCGTATAGCAAGAACCACTTCAATGACGTGCCTGCGGTTTTTGGCAGCCGTATCCAGATCGCGGGTTGGATCATTGATCCTTTTAATACCATCATGAATTTAATAATTTATCTCGTATCTTCATCAAGAGGATCCCTAATCTATTCATACCAGAGCCATCCCCGCCGTCTCCCCAATATTTATCGTCAAATGAATGTTCAGTAAGTATCCTCGTGTTAGTCTCTATTAACTGTATGTTGAGATCGGGATGCTGTGTGAACTTGGCATAAAGAGCATCATACATTATTCCGCCCTTGATTTCGCTCCAGTTGGGAACAATATCCTTCAAATTGCTATGAGCGATCTTCTTGGCCATCATTGGAGTTTCAGTCATTCTGATTTTTTCCTGGATTTTCGGATCCTCAAACTTCTGAGCTTGGTAATAATGTTCAACAGTGTCCCAAATTACGCCTTTGCAATAGATAGGATGTCTAGAGAAATTCGATAGAAACCCATACGAAAGTTCCGCATTATGGAAATATACCATCTCAGATTCATTATCCAGGGGGATGTTATGATGGAGCTTTTGGTTCTTTGATCTTAAATATTCAGCATTTTCCTTTCTCACATTCGTGTATGTGTTCACTGTTTCTACCACAGTGATACCAGCCGCCTCAACATACATGACTTTGGCTGGATTATTCGTTATCAATCTTACCTGAGAAATCCCAAGCTTCAATAATAGGTCAGTGGCCTTGGAATACTTCCTAATATCATGTTCAAGGTCCAAAGCATCAAAAGCCTCTACTGTATCGATATTTTCGTCCTGCATCAACCTAACAACGGCAATCTTTTTTGATAACCCAACTCCCCTACCTTCATCATGGTTGTGAATGATTATGCCCCCTCCATCACTATAGATCATGCGCATTGATTCTAAAACCTGGTCTGAGCAATCGCAGTCTAGTGCATTGAAAATCTCTGATGATATACACGATGAGTGAATTCTTACAAGCGGCGCCCTGTTTTTAAATTCGTTGATGTCCCCATAGCTAACTAAGCGTAATTGTTCATCCCCCGTGTCATACATGCGAAAGATTCCAATTTTAGTTGGCAACTCACACCAATTAGATAAGGTCTTCATACTGTATCATCCCAATTAATCATTTACCTCGAACTAAAAATGAATTTAAAACTTTTACTGTATTATCAATAAAGTGTTTTTTCCCTCAGTCTTGAATTTCAAATAATTTCACGTCTTCTCTACGGAGCACGTCTAACGCCTCGCGTGCCAGCTCCGCCACGGTCTCTGGAAACCATTCATAGATGATGCTCACCAAATCTTCTTCTCGATCCACGTTGGTCCATTCCTTCTCTGCTCCGTGCCGCACTACACAACCCTTTCCGTGATCCCCTCTGATGCAGCGCGCGGTACTACCAGTGCCATAGGATATTAAACGGTAACGCTTTAAAAACTCACCTCTCGATCTTGACGCTTGTATCATAGGTCTGAACTGCGCGTAGTGCCATAGCTCTGCTGGATCGAAGTGCAGCGCTCGGTACTCATCCCACTTCAGACCATTTGTTCCGTCCGTGTAGCCGTGATGCAACTCCATCACTCTTACATCCTCATTATACCGCAAACGGCATGCAAATGGCTCTGACCGTACTACGACACCACCTTTGCATGTCGCAGCGTCATGGATCGACATTGCCTCCACGTATGGCTTGGCATTCGCCACATCAACGAAGTAAGCGCGCCCTTGAAGCCATACGATGATCCCTACGTGGCCCTTATCGAACTCAGAGACGGTAATTGTCGTCGGGCAGTAAGCGACCTGATAGCCAAGAGTGTGAAGCAGTGCACCGAATGCAGCATTCACCACAGCGCATGGCCCACCGAGACCAGTGAGGAAGTCCTCCTTGATCTCTGCATTGGTGGGCGGGCGGCGCTCTCGCGTCAGAAGTGTTAAATTATGCCAAGGGATGTGCCTTAGAGTTGCGGCGATCATGTCGTTCAGCGCACTGAGGCTCGGCATCCGCCGTCTGCTGAGGTCCAGATGAAGGCGCTGTGTAAGAAACTCCTCTGCCTCTGCAGTTGAGATTAAAGTGCCCATATCCGGATCGGAGTCGAGCATGAGATGGCTTCTGATGTGTGTGGAGCCCGAGACGTATCCCTGGGCTCTCTCAGACTGGAAGTGAGTATAGGCCTTTCGCCGCCTTTCTGAACGCTGCTCTGCGGCATGCACCATCAACTCCACGCGTGAGTTGTGAACACCGAGAAGTGATTTGTAGTATTCTTCCTCTCCGTCTCGACCACCAACTCTCCCCAGTAGATAAGGTATCCACCCTCGGCCGACACCATCTGCAAACTGCTCTTTTTTCCTGTACAATATGGTCTCTGGAAGCAAATCAGGGTCTTTCCGATTGAAGGCATCCCGTAGTAATAGTTTCTCGATCAGACCAAGATGCGGTGACCAAAGCTTCAGAGCACTACACCCCTTGTGCATGGCCACACACAGGAGGTCAATACCGAGGAATGGTACTCTAGCCTCAATACCAGAGGCCATTGTGACTCGATCTACTCGTAGCAACTCGCTGTCTCCTATATAGGCGAGACGACGCCTAACTTCGGCCTCTAGCGTTGGATGGTCGGCGTAGAGAGAGTATCCAGCGAATAGCTCGTCTGCACCTTCGCCAACCATCACGACTCGATGGGGGGTTTCTTTGCGTAAATACTGGCAGAGAAGGTACAATGGGACAGCCGCTCGGACACTAATAACGTCGTAAGTCTCTAAGGCGTGGACGACAGCAGGAAGAGCATCGAATGCTTCCTCGTAGCTCACTCGAATAAGATGATGATGGGAGCCAATGTGCTCGGCTACTTGTGTAGCATGTTGAGCATCGCGGCTCTCTGCGTCTTCTGTACCGATCTGAATTGTATACGTATGAATGTGGGGATAGTGGCGTGCGGCTAAAGCAGCGATTAAACTTGAGTCTATACCGCCAGAGAGCAGAATGCATACGGGGACATCTGCCATGAGGCGCTTTTTAACAGAATCTGAGAGTGCTTCGTGGATACCCGTATAAATGCCGTCAAGATTGGGATCAAGGAGAGGTAGAGGTGATTTTTGAGGCGCCTCGAGCCAGTGGGCAGAAAAATAGCGCTGTGGGGAGGGAATCTCTTGATTCGTGCCATCAGAGTTGACTCTA
>CAYRFL010000133.1:0-10416 GCA_964423515.1 uncultured archaeon | reverse complement strand
AGGCAATGTGTATGATGATTCTGAAAAAACAAAGTTAATCAAAATTCTCTATAGAACATAAAGAACACCGGAAGTACACATACTATTACGGTTATCAACGCGAGTACGATAGGGAAACAACATACCATTTCGGATTGAGCGAGGTCGAGGTCGAAGAGAGGTATGAGGACGACGACGGCGACGTGGATTGGGACGGGGATCGCTGGGATTACGATCGATTGGAATACTGGGAAGAGGATGCGGACGGCCTGATCGGGATCTCCACGCTGGTGTTCATATTCACGCTCATCGGTATCATATTGACCTTTTGCTTTCTGGTCCTCGGCTTCCTGACCGGGTTCAGGTTGATCCCGGGTTGGATACCCCTTATAGTCGGCCTGGGGGCTTCACTTTGCATCATCGCCGGGCCGGTGTGCATGATGATAATGAGTCCCAGCGCCTGGAGGGATCTACTTGGAGATGATTACGACGATGACGACGAACCTCAGGACGGACCGTGGAAAAGCTTCTGGGGTTCCGACAAGGACTCGTACAGCGGTTACAATTCAGAGAGTTCGTGGGATAACTCCTGGGGGCCGTATTGGGCGTGGTATACGACACTGGTCCTGGGCATATCGATGATAGGTCTGAGCCTGTTCTGCATAGGGATCAAGAGAAGGAGACTGAGTTATTACGGGCGTTTCCCGTACGGTCCGCCTGGCGGTTACCAACATCCGCATTACGACGATCCTCATCGAGGACCTCCCTCCCGGGCCCATGATGATCGATACAACGGCCCCCCGGGGCGGGCCTACGATGATCCCTATGGTCATCCGAGGAACAGGGCTCACGATACCCGTGAACGCCCCCGCAGGCATCCCGGTGCCCCGGGCGGTATGTCTCGCGCCAGAAATTCCAACCACCCGCGCCAAGGCGGGGATGATCATTATCCTCCACCCGCAACCATCGATCCGGATTATGGGAGGTTTCCACCTCCGCCACAGAATTCTTATTGATCCTCTGGACCTGCCGGATACGGAGAAGAACGGACGGGAGAGTTACAAGCGGAGAGGTCAGGGTGGGGATCTGGGACGGCAATCCCGAAATGATCCTTCTTCACTCCCCTTTGAAGACCGCCCTCTTCCTGTTGATCACCGAGCTCAATCCCTCGTAGGCGTCCTTCGTCGCGAATATCTCCGGCAGATGCGCCAGCTCCATCTCGATCCCATCCGCAAGTGGCACACCTGCCCCCTCGTCGATGAGCTTCCCCGCAAGCCTTACGGCGATGGGCGCCTTGAAACCGATGGTCTTGGCCAGTTTCCGTCCCGTCTCGTCCAGTTCGTCGCTCTTCGATAGGAGCTTAGGGAGATTCGCGTTCTCGAAATATTTTTTTAACCGTGCCACATGCTCCGGCAGTTCCCCCCGGTCCCTGCTCTTCTTCGTCAATATATTCCCGCTCTCGATGAGCTCGGGCAGCCGTGTGTCTATCTCCGCCGAGGGTATCACATACTCCACCAATCCCATGTCCCTGGCGGTGGCGGCGTCCAGGGTTCTGCCGGTGTACACCATGTACTTTGTCAGCTCCCGCCCGATGTATCTCGTCGTTCTCTGGGTGCCTCCCAGGCCCGGATATATCCCGATGCCCGTCTCCGGAAAGCCCATTGTACCCTTCTCCGTGGCCACTATCGTATCCGCCGCAAGTGCCATCTCCGCTCCGCCGCCCAGCGCTAAGCCGTCCAGCCGGGCTATCACGAGCTTTTCCGAATCGTCGATCCTTTTCAGTACCTCGTGGCCGTATCTCGTGAAACTCACAATCTCGTCTATCCTGCCCTCATCTATCTTGCGGATGAAGTACTGAATATCGGCACCGGCGACGAAGGCCTTTCCGGCGCCCTCAAGGACGATGGTCTCCACATCCGGGGCCGCCTCCGCCCTTCCGAACTGCTCGTCCAGCTGGCGCACTACGTCCTCGTTCAAAGCGTTCATGGCCTCCGGGCGGTTGATCGTTATCCTCGCCACCTTACCGCGAACGTCCAGGTCCACGAACCGGAACTCCCATTCTTTCCCCGAGGCGGACAGTTCCTCCAGCATGGCCGGGACCGGAAGGGAATACAGACCGGCGAAATCCGCCACGATCTCATGTGACCTGGCGATGCCCGCACGGTTCATCATCTCGAAGGGCCCGAGCCTCCAGCGAAGCCCGATCTTCGCCCCCCGGTCGGTATCCTCCACCGAGGCGATGTTCTCCTGTACCAGCTGGCAGGCCACCAGGAACACCGCTCCCAGGAGGCGCTCTTCCACCTTCTTCTCGTGCTCCGGCTGCACCTCCCCCGAAAGATCCCACTCTTCGCCCTTCTCGAACTGTCGGCCCAAGCACTCGCTGGGTCCGTAGAAATCGCCCAGCTTGCCTCCCAGGCCCACTGTGGAATGATATGCTATAGGAACGCCGGTGACGTTCATCAGGAGGAACGGCCCCATGCCAATCTTGAACACCCTCTTGGCCGTCTCGTCGATGGTGGGTATGGATATGCCCTCCCCGTGAAGGCGCGTGGCCTCGTTGAGCCAGGGTACGAAGAACCGGTTCACCGCAAATCCAGGAGCATCGGCGACGTTTATACCCGTCTTGCCGATGACGTTCGAGAACGAATTTCCCAGCCGGACGGCCGCCTCTCCCGTGCATTTGCCGGGTATGACCTCCAGAAGGCGGTTCTTGGCAGGGTGATAGAAGAAGTGCAGACCCAGAAACCGATCCTTCCGCTGGACGGCCTCGGCCAGGTCGGTTATGGAGTACGACGACGTGTTGGATGCCAGGATGGTCTTTTCCTCGCACAGCCTGTCTAGCCTGCGGAAGAGGTCCTTCTTGACGTCGAAATCCTCGAATATGGCCTCTATGACTATATCCGCGTCCCTCACTTCCCCAAGGTCGGTGGTACCCGTTATGCGGGACAGTATCTCATCGGTCTTCTCCTCTGTGAATATTCTTCGCCGTACCGCTTCGGCCAGCGTCTCCCTGATGTTCGCCATTCCACGCTCCACGAACCTCTCCTCCATGTCCACCATCACCACCTCGATCCCTTCCTGGGCGATCTTCTGGGCGATTCCGCTGCCCATGTTCCCGGCGCCGATTATTCCTATCTTTCTGATAACCATCCATATCACCCCTTCATATTCCTATTTCACGTCCACCTTCAGTACCAGGGCCGCCGCCGTGTCCCCGGCGGCGCAGCCGTCGAACAGGCCGTATCCGCCGCCAAGCAGTACCAGTTCCTCGATGAGCTCGATTATGAGCCTCAGTCCCGTGGGGCCCTGCGGATGACCGTATATCAGAGAACATCCGTACTTGTTCATGTCCTTCCAATCGATGCCCATCTCACGGCAGAAGTAAACGTCGTTCACGGCAAAGGGCGTGTGCGTCTTTGTGACCTTCACGTCGTCCATGGTGATGTCCGCTTTCTCCAGGGCCATCCTCGCAGCCGGCACGATGGCCTTCGCCATGAATCCCTTCTCCGCCCGTCCCTGGCCGAATGAAATTATCCGTATGATTATACCGGCGTCCCGGCTAAGCTCCCGCGCCTTTTCCACCCCTGCGATGACCATGCCGCAATTGCCGTCTGCGGGATAGGTCTGGGTACCGAAGGACACCGTGCCTTCGGGTTTGACCGGGCGGAGCCTAGCGAGGCCCTCCATGGTCGTCGGGAACACCCCCTCGTCCCCCTCCACCGTGGCCAGGGTCTTCCTGCCCCTCCTGTCCTTGACCTCTATGGGGGCGATCATGTATCTCTTCTGGAACTCCCGGTCGTTCTTCGTTGAGTCCGTATATTGACGGTACCGGATGACGGTGAGCTCGTCCTGCTCCTCCTTGGTAATCTTTTCGGTACGGGCAACGTTCTCCGCGGTATCGATCATGGCGTTCCTGGCGAAGGGATCCTTTCCGAAGTTGTCCAGCACCCAGCTCTCCGCCTCCACGGTACCGCCGGGAGACTGCGGACTCGGATATACCAGATGCGGACCGTTGGAGCATCGGTCCGTGCAGACCGAGAGTACGCATTCGTTCAGACCGGTGTCCAGGGACTGGGCTGCCAGGGCCACCGTCTTTGCCCCCGTGGCGCAGGCCTGGGCCACCATGGGTCCGGTCATATGCGCGGCTCCGAGCAGTCCGGCCAGCCACGGCCCGCCGTAGAACACCGAGGTCTGCGGTACGGTGATACCGAGGATCAGCTCGTCGAACTGCCCGGCATCGATCTCCTTCTCGCGGAGGAATCTCCGTCCTATCTCCGCTGCGAACCTTATGGCATGTTGGTCCTGAAAACTGCCCTGCCACCTGACGAAGGGTGTGCTCCAGTAACATCCGTACGGAATAAAAGCCCTGTTGAACATCTATGATCACTTCCTTGTTCAAATCTGTTGTTAAATGTATCCGGATAATGGTCGAGGGGAAAATATGCTCGTGCCATTTATGAGTTTTCCCGAAATTTTACAAGCGATGGTCCATGGCTGTCCAAAGCGCTCACCGGGTCGATGACATGCGATCCCTAACGAGCCTGTAACCCGCCTCGAAAGCCCTGAAGTTCACGTCCTGGTAGTTCGGGGGAACCACCTGTCCGAGGACGTCCATGGCCTGCTCCCTCGAGAACGGCAGTATCCCGAGTCCTATCACGGCCCCCACCATGACCACGTTGGCTGCGATCACGGCCCCTGCCTGCCTAGCCATCTCGTTGGCATCGAGGAACACGATGCGCTCCGTGAGTCCCCGAAGGATACTCTCGATCCGGTCAAAGGGGGGGTATTTTTCCTGTCCCAGTGATACGGTGAAGGGATAGATCCGGGCAGAGTTCACAACGAAGAACGTGTCCTTACCCGCGGCCCCCAGATGGCGCAGGGATTCCACCGGTTCGAATGCGGCTAGAATGTCCGCCCCGCCCCGGGGGATGAGTGGGGAGCTTACTTCGCCGTAGCGTATCTGGCAGGTCACGACGCCTCCCCTCTGGGCCATGCCGTGCGTCTCGTTGGCAAGGACGTTCATGCCGGTATGGACCGCCAACCTTCCCAGGATCTCGGATGCCGTGAGTATCCCCTGCCCGCCCACGCCCGCCATGAATAGGTTTATCCTCATCGTTCGTCACCTCCCCGTGGAGCTATGGCATCGAAGGGGCATACCTGTGCACATACTCCGCAGCCCGCGCACATGGAGGGGTTTATATGTACGTCGCCCTCCCTGACGTAGAAAGCGGGACAGGCAAGTGTATTTATGCATTTCAGGCATCTCCTGCAGGTCTCGGGATCCACTCCGAAAGGTATGACGTCCTCTCCGGCACCCCTCATCTCGCGGAGCTTGAGCAGCGTGCATGGCTCCTTTGCGATGATGACGGAAACGCCTTTTACCTGTACCGCCTCCTTCATTAACGTCTCCATCTCGGCAAGGTCGAGAGGATTTACTTCCCGTACGAAGGAGATGCCCAGGGATTCGACCACCGCCCTGATATCAACCACCCTGGCGGGGCCGCCCATGGCGTTCCGGGGCAGGCCGGGATGCGTCTGGTGACCGGTCATGGCCGTCGTTGAGTTGTCGAGGATCACATAGATGATGCGATGACCGTGATGAACCGCGTTGATGAGGCCGGGAAGGCCAGAATGGAAGAATGTCGAGTCGCCCACGAAGGCCACCGGAAGCTTGCTGGTGGACTCGGCGAGACCGGCGGCGAGGCCGGCACCCGCTCCCATGCAGACGAAGATGTCGGCGGTCCTCAGCGGTGGAAGAAGTCCAAGCGTATAACAACCTATATCGTTGCAGTATGTCACGTCGTCCCGCAGCACCTTACGGGAAACGTAGAATGAAGCCCGGTGGGGACATCCCGCGCAGAGGGTGGGCGGTCGGCGGGGCAGCTCCAGGCCGTCCATGTCTATGCCCCGGGCGAGGCTGACGGCCTTTTCCACCTCCAGCCCCAGTGCGGATGTGATCCCGGCCGTGACGATGTCGATGTTGTATTCGAATATTCGCGGGAAATGGCCGTCCTTCTTTCCCAGTACCGGTATGAATATGTCGTCGTCCTTGCAGATCACCTTGACCTGCTCCTCCATGTAGGGCTCCACCTCTTCGACGATCAGTACGACGTCGCAGGAACGCAGAAAGGTTGAAATGCTATCGCGGGGCAGAGGATTCGTCATACCGATGCGCATGACGCTTGCGGATATGCCCAGGGTTTCCACTGCCTCCGCCACGTGCCCGTACGAGACTCCGGAGGTGATTATGCCGATGCTGCGTTCGGAGAGCGTGCCTTCGAACTTCTCGATGAAGGTGTAGGGGCATTGCTCCGATATCTGCCGGGCCTCCTCCATGACCCGGAGCACCCGGGTATGTGCGGCCCAGGCCAGGGCCGGGACCTTGGTGAAGCGCATACTTTCCTTTTCGAAGTCCACGGTGCGGTGCTGTTCCCTTATTGTTATCTCCTTTAGATCGAGCACACCCCTTGTATGGCATATCCTCGTTGTGGTCCGGAGCATCACGGGCTGGCACAGCTTCTCGGAAATCTCGAGGCCGTACCTGGTCATCTCCTTTGCCTCGTTGGGATCGGAGGGCTCCAGCATGGGAAGGTTTGCGAACCTCGCCAGGAGCCTGTTATCCTGCTCGTTCTGGGACGAATGACACGACGGATCGTCGGCGGAGACTATGACGTGAGCGCCACGGTGGCCTATGTAGCAGTATGTCATAAGGGGATCCATGGCGACGTTCATCCCCACCTGCTTCATGAAGGTGAGGGCCCGGAGACCGCTGGCGGCGGCGGCTATGGCAACCTCAAGGGCAACCTTCTCGTTGATGGACCACTCGAAATACACTCCCACCTTACCGGCGATCTTCTCGAATGTGGCACCGATCTCGGTGGATGGCGTCCCGGGATAGGCCGTGACGATGTCGACATTCCCCTCGAGGGCTCCCCTGGCTATCGCCTCATTCCCCAGTGCCAGTATCCGCTTGCCTACAGTTGTGGAAATAATATCATCCATTGGACCACCGAGTGGGAAAATAACGGTTATGATTGAAATGTATATTTTCTATTTAAGGGCTTGCCAAGGATTAAGTTGGCAGGTATTGTGCCCGGATATGCCTCGGGGTTTTTTTTCATCTATTGGCCTGCGAAAAGAATCTAAAAAGTTTTTTCTAACATCAAACACATACGCTTCCCACATCCAATTCCCGGTGATAATCATGCGCCGTATATATCAAAGAATAATAACATCCTCGCTTTGCCTGTGCCTGCTTTTCTCCATGATTATGGTGGGTAACCGGGTCGGAACCAACGAAAGCGAACGCAAATCCTCCGTGGACGAAACTCCTGGTGGCCCGGATTACGGGAAGACCCGTGCCGTGGTGATAGTCGATGCCTCCGAGCAGCATGGAGTGGCATCCATCGTCGAGGGTATCGCACTGGCCGATCCCGGCGACACGGTGAGGGTATATGACGGACTGTACCAGGAGGAGGAACCGATCATCGTCGACAAGGCCATCGACCTCGTCGGGAATGCTTCGGGCAACACGACCATCAAACCCTTCGGACCCGGTCCCTGCATACAGATCACGGCAAACTGGGCGAACGTTTCGGGCTTCAGGATAATCGATTATGGCCTTGGCGAGGATTACAATGGAATACTGGTGGAGGATGCGGACCACTGCAGGATAGAGAACAACAACTGCTCCGACGGTGCTATTGGGATACAGTTGAGGAACTCCACTGGCTCCACTGTCCATAATAACACCATGTCCTACAACGTCTGGGGAATATACGTACATCAGGGAGGGGCGAACAACATCACTGACAATTCGATCGTCTCCAACTACCACGGTATCACACTTAACGTTACGGTAAACAATACATTGCTCAACAACACGGTGGACCGCAACGGATATTACGGCGTGCACGTGCACGACGCGGACTTGAACGGGATCCCCGATGACGACCCGCAGGAAGCACAGAACCCCATGGCGGACAGCGACGGGGACGGCCTTCGGAACTGGGATGAGATCGGTGGGGGAGGGCCGCCCATCGACGGGGGGCCCCTCGGAAGCCGTGGACCGGGTATAGATCCCGAGAACCCCGATTCCGATTACGACGGCCTTGCCGACGGACTGGAATACAGCTTCGGGGGTTATTCATTCGAAACAGATTTCGACAAGGACCAGAGCCCCAACATCGAAGACATGGACAGCGACAACGATGGGATAGCCGACGGAGATGACTATCCGAATCATGGGATATCCAGCGTCAATTCCAACGGGGGGGGATATGTCAACAACACCCTCATCCTGAATGACATCGGCATGTGGTTCAGTAGCTCCAACGAAAACCGCATCGAGGCTGCCAACTGCTCCCTTTCCACCTATGGGATATGGGGCGAACACTCCAATTATAACGATTTCACCAACTGCACGGTAACGGGTAATTACATCGGACTTCTCCTAAGGTACTGCCAGGGCAACGCTCTGCTCAACAATTCATTCCTGTCGAACAATATAGGAGCGACCAATTACGGTTGCGATGCCAACGGCAACGGGATCCCGGACAACGACCGGCTGGAACAGAGCAATGGCAGCGCGGATTCCGATGGCGACGGACTGCTCAACTCCGAGGAATGGGGTATGGAGATAGATGATGGGGACCCGGACATAGATGACGACGGGCTCAATGACGGCCTGGAACTCGTCTTCAACATGGATCCTCGCGAGCCGGATTCAGACGACGACGGTATCCTCGACGGCATCGAATTCAACAATTACAACATATATCTCAAGTACAGTAACAACACGTTGCTCCTATCCAATCGGATCCGGAACAGCACCGTGGGTCTCTATGTATACGACGGAGGGAATCACAGTACCAATAACAACTCGCTCTCGGAGAACGGGAACGGAACTGCCATCTATCACGGCTTCGGATGCAGGTTTCACAACAATTCCTACGAAAGGAATCACGTGGGGATATATCTTAACGATACAAATCTAACCGCAGTGGAAAACAACACGTTCATATCAAGCGGCAACTATTCCGTTTCCATTTCGATGGGACACAACAACACGGTATTTCACAACAACATTATAGGAGGCAGTAACGGTTCCCCCCAGGCAAAGGATAACGGAACGGATAACCGGTTCGATGACGATTCGGGCAAGGGCAATTACTGGTCCGATTACACCGCCCGGTACCCCGCTATTAGCTATAACGCCATCAACTGGAGCAGTTCATACATAATAGACAAGAACGCTTCCTCCCAGGACCGATATCCTCTCGTATCACCGTACGGCACGGTCAATAACTGTCCGTCATCCGGAACGACGGGTGACCCTTACAACATCGAATGCCTATTTCCCGCCTTTCTGAGGCTCGACTCGGTGCACGTAAACTGGAGCCATGGCAATCAAGGGAGCAACGATACACTTGTACAAGTAGGTGACGACTGGTCAAAGGCTGCTACCCTCGACCACGACCTGGGCGGACTGAACTATACTCTCTATCTAACAGATATCCTGAACAACACATACCGCACCTGCACGTACAATGTCAGCGTATCAGACGACGATCTCCCGGTACTCTCCGCGGATCAGAGTCCCGGTGCGGGAACCACCGGGGACAGCTACGAGTTCAACGTGAGCGCACAGGACAACATCGGCCTCGCAGCGGTGCATGCCGACTGGGGCCATGGCGGCCTCGGGGCCAATGAATCGCTTACGAACACGGGCGGTTACTGGACTGCCACCATCACCCTGGACCACGACCTGGCAGACCTCGATTACACGATTTTCCTCCTGGATACATCCTCGAACTTCCATCGTGGCCAGCAGATGCTCGTTAGAGTGGATGATGACGACGGACCCTCGCTGCTGTCCGATCATACATCTCCAACGGCGAACTGCGGCGGAACCCTTCGGTTCAATATAAGCGCCGGGGACAACATCGACGTTTCGGGGGTATCCGTGAACTGGAGCCACGCCACCAGCGGGGGAAATCTCTCCCTTCTGGAGAACGGCAGCTACTGGATGGAGGTCATTCCCATAGGGCATGACCTGAGCGATCTGACCTATCGGATCTACATAAATGATACCTTCGGAAATTACAATATCAGCTCGAACCGGACCGTTTCCATATCCGATATCTCCGCCCCGTTCATCTCGAACGACACCAGCCCCAACAGCAGTACAACGGGAGATTCCTACGTATTCAATGTCACTGCATTAGATAACATTGCGATCGCCTCGGTTCATGCGGAGTGGATACACGGGTCCCTTTCCGGAAATGAAAGCCTCGTTCTGACCGGGGGACACTGGACCGGATCCGTCATCCTGGACCACAACACGGGGAACCTTACCTACGTCGTCCACGTCCTCGACACCTCGGGAAATCCCCGCATGGCCCCGGAAAGGAGCGTCACCGTTCTCGACAATGACAG
>CAYRFL010000132.1:0-10522 GCA_964423515.1 uncultured archaeon | reverse complement strand
TGACATCGGTGGCGCGATGCGTCCGCCAATCGGGTTTGAGGTGTTCTTCGTGCGTCAGAAGATGGTGACATATTACCGGGAAGTTGTGGCGGAGATGGGCAAAGTCTCCTGGCCCTCCCGTGACGAGTTGCGCACATCGACCATGGTTGTTCTGATCGTGACGGTCATCTTCGCGGTCTTCATTGGCGGGTTCGACTGGTTTCTGAGCCAGATCGTACAGTGGTTCCTGGGCTGATATGACGACGGAAACTCCACACGAAGACCCTTCGCAGGGCGACGCGGCTCAGGATGAGTCTCCCCAGCAGGAAGCTGTGGTGGATGAATCCGCAGGGGCCGAGGCTGCCGCGACGGAGGATACGTCTCAGGTCGCGCCGCCAAGCAAGCTGCGATGGTATGCTGTGCACACGCTCTCGGGCCACGAGAACAAGGTGTGCCACTACCTGAAGAATTCCGCGGACGCACTTGCGCTGAGCGAATCGATCGGCGACTGCGTAGTGCCGGTTGAAGAGATCGCCGAGATGCGCAATGGCAAGCGCGTGACGACGAAGCGGAAGTTCCTGCCGGGCTATGTGCTCGTGCAGATGGAGATGTCCAGCGAGGCGCGTCACGTAGTGGCGAACGCGCCCGGCGTGACAGGGTTCGTCGGAGTACGCGGCGACCAGGCGCCCCCGGCGCTGCGGCCCTCCGAGGTGGAGCATATCCTCGGGCAGATCGAGCGCAAGACGACCGCGCCGGAGAGCGACTCGGCATACCGGCCCGGCGATAGCGTGAAAGTCGTCGACGGACCTTTCAGCGAGTTCACCGGCGTTGTAGAGGCGACTGACGCGGCGAAGGACAAGGTCACAATCACAGTGAGCATCTTTGGGCGGCCGACGAAGGTAGAGCTGGACATACTGCAGGTCGAACCTGCTCCCGAAGCGACTTCGTAGGTACGCGCATACTACATAGCGTTCATCTCGGCGGCGCCCACGATCCGGTGGGCGTTACCGTCTGGTAATCGACACCACGCGATAGCCTGACCTCGATCACCATGAGGTGGAGGGCATCGGAGGAACACGTGGCGAAGAAGGTCACCGCCCAGATCAAGATCCAGCTCCCGGCTGGATCGGCGACGCCGGGACCGCCTGTAGGCCCAGCGCTCGGCGCGCACGGACTGAACATCATGGAGTTCGTGAAGGCGTTCAACGAAAAGACGCGCGACCAGGCGGGTATGATCATCCCCGCTGTACTGACGGTCTACGCTGATCGCAGCTTCACGTTCATCATCAGGAAGCCGCCCGTCGTGGCCCTCCTCAAGAAGGTGACCAACGTCGCCAAGGGATCGGGCGAGCCGCGAGCCATCAAGGTTGGGCGCGTGACGTGGGATCAGTGTCTTGAGATCGCGGAGATCAAGCTGCCCGATATGAACACGTCGAACGTAGAGTCGGCCGCGAGCATGGTAGCCGGCACGGCGAGAAGCATGGGCCTCGAAGTGGTCGGCCGACCCGCGATTGAGGGGTGAACAATGGCAAGCATGAGCAAGAGCTACAAGGCCGATTCCGAGCTCGTCGATTCCGAGCGCGAATACTCGCTCCGCGACGCGGTAGGTGTGCTTAAGGCGTTTACGGCGCGCAAGTTCGACCAGACGGTTGAAAGCGCTGTGCGGCTCAACGTCGATCCGCGCCAGGCCGACCAGATGATTCGTGGATCGGTCACGCTGCCGAACGGCACGGGCCGGTCGCGTACTGTGCTCGTGTTCGCTCGCGACGATGCCGCGGAAGCGGCGGAGGCCGCTGGCGCGGATTTCGTCGGCGCCGAGGATCTTGTCGAGCGTGTGCAGGGCGGTTGGACGGATTTCGACGTAGCCATCGCGACGCCTGACATGATGAGCTTGGTCGGTCGCCTCGGACGCGTCCTGGGCCCGCGCGGACTCATGCCGAACCCGAAGACCGGCACGGTCACGCCCGATACGGCGAAAGCTGTTGAGGACGCCAAGGGTGGCAAGGTCGATTTCCGCGTCGATCGCAACGGGAACGTACACGCGCCGCTCGGACTGTTTTCGTTCGAAGCCGAGCAGCTCGAACAGAACGCCGCGGCGTTCTTCGACGCACTGATGCGGCAGCGTCCTGCGACGATCAAGGGGCAGTACGTGCGGTCCGCGACGATCAGCGCTACAATGAGCCCGGGCATCCGGATCGACCGGGTCGACGTGCTTGGAACGTCAAAATAGCGCGACGCAAGAGCTGGATTCACACGATCGCAGTTTGAGGAAGGGCGCAGGCAGTGCCGACACCCAAGAAAGATCAGACGATTGAGGAGATCGCCGACGTCTTCAGGACCTCGAGCGGAGTCTTTCTGACCGACTTCTCCGGCCTGAACGTCGAGCGTGTAACCGAACTCCGCAAGCGCTGTCACGAGCAGTCGGTGGGCTTCCGCGTTGTGAAGAACACCCTCGCGCGGCGTGCGGCGGATGTCGCCGGCATGCCCGATCTGAGCGAATGGCTCACCGGGTCAACGGCGTTGGCATACGCCGATGAGCCCACGCGAGCGATAAAACTCCTGCAGCAGTTCGTCAAGGATGTTCGCGAGGCGAACGGCAAGCCGGAGATAAAGACAGGGATCGTCGATCAGGTACTGCTCGACGGTGCCGAGTTGAAAATGCTGGCCGACCTGCCCGCGCCTGACGTAGTGAAGGCGAAGTTTCTCGGGCTGCTCAACGCGCCGGCGCAACAATTCGTTGGACTGCTTGCCGCGGCGCCGTCGTCATTTGCGCGCGTACTCGATCAGCGGCGACAGAATTTGGAAGAAGACGGGAACACGGCGGAGGCCGGTTCTTAATCTGGCCCCCGGTATTTAAGGAGGAATTGGCGCCATGGCAGATCTCGCAGCGCTGAAAGATCAGCTCAGCCAGCTCACCGTGCTGGAAATCGCTCAGCTCACCAAGGAACTCGAAGACGACTGGGGCGTCTCGGCTGCCGCTCCGGTCGCTGTTGCCGCTGCACCTGGTGCCGGCGGAGAAGCTGCCGCCGCGGTCGAAGAGGAGCAGACCGAGTTCGACGTCGTCCTCACCGAAATCGGCTCTCAGAAGATCCAGGTCATCAAGGTCGTGCGCGAGCTGACCGGCCTCGGTCTCAAAGAGGCGAAGGCCGTTGTCGACGGCGCTCCAGGTCCGGTCAAGGAGGCCGCTACCAAGGACGAGGCCGCGGAAGCCAAGGAAAAGCTCGAGGCTGTCGGCGCGACGATCGAGATCAAGTAGCTTTTCTACAAGGACTTGTTCGAAGGCGATGGGTCTGCGCTCCAGGTGGGGCGCAGACTGCATCGTCTTTGCGTGTCTGTGTCGTGTCGGTTATGGCCCCGGTCATCGGGGCGTGCGCACAGCTAGATAGATTTTCTCTCAGGCACACGCCAGAAGGAGCGATTGCAGGCCATGGCAGAGCGGATGATAGAACGCCGGTCGTACGCCAAGCTCCCCACGATCGTGGACGTGCCGAACCTACTCGAAGTGCAGATCACGTCATTCGAGGAGTTCCTCCAGCTGGATAGCGCATCCGACAAACGGCAGTCGGACGGGCTACAGGCCGTCTTCGAGAGCATATTCCCGATCGCGGATATACACAACGTCTACTCCCTTGAATTCGTCAGCTACGCTATCGGGCGCCCGAAGTACTCCATCAGCGAGTGCCGCGAGCGTGGCGCGACGTACGCCGCCCCTCTCCGCGCGACGCTTCGGCTCATCGCGCGTGAGAAGCCGGAGAAGGCCAAGGGCAAGGCCGACGTCGAGGGCAAGATCAAGGACGTGATCGAGCAGACCGTCTATCTCGGCGATCTGCCCAAGATGACCGACACCGGAACCTTCGTCATCAACGGCTCCGAGCGCGTCATCGTCAGTCAGCTCCATCGCTCTCCCGGCGTGTTCTTCGACGAGACCGTGCACCCCAACGGTAAGCGGCTCTTCACGTCGCGCATCATACCGTATCGTGGCAGCTGGGTCGAGTTCTCGATGGACATTAACGACATCATGTATGTCCACATCGACCGTCGCCGCAAGCTCCCGGTGACTGTGTTGCTCCGGGCGCTGGGTTACAGCTCGGATCTCGACATCCTGAACCTGTTCTACGAGAAGACCAGCGTATCCGTGAGTCGCAAGATTCAGGGCCGTCTTCTCGCCACGGATGTTGTCGATGAAGGCACCGGCGAGGTGATCGTCGATGCATTCACCACGCTTCAGATCGAGCACCTCGACATGCTCGCCGAGCAAGAGGTCGAGGAAGTCGAGATATACGCCTCCAACGTCGACGACGAAGCCGACGTGATCGAGAATACGCTGCGCAAGGATCCGTGCGAGGACGAACGCGGCGAGGAAGATGCCCTCTACCGCATCTACGCGCTGCTGCGACCGGGCGACCCGCCCAACGTCGAGACGGCACGCCAGTTCCTCGAGCGGCTCTTCTTCAGCCCGAAGCGGTACGATCTGGGCGACGTTGGCCGGTATCGCATGAATCATAAGCTCGACGTAGAGGTCGAGCAGGAGAACCACGTTCTCACGAATGAGGATTTCCTTGCGATCATCCGGTATCTCATCGGCCTGCGCAACGGGCATCCAGGCGCCCAGACCGACGACATCGACCATCTCGGCAACCGGCGTTGTCGCACCGTGGGCGAGCTGCTCGGGAACCAGTTCTCCGTTGGGCTGTCGCGCATGGCGCGGACGATCCGCGAGCGGATGAGCTTGCGCGACAACGAAGGACTCACGCCGCAGGAACTTGTCAACGCGAAGACGGTCAGCACCGTCATCGCCTCGTTCTTCGGGTCGAGTCAGCTCAGCCAGTTCATGCAGCAGACCAACCCGCTCGACGAGCTGACGCACAAGCGTCGTCTCAGCGCGCTCGGCCCCGGTGGACTGACGCGCGACCACGCGACGTTCGAGGTGCGGGACGTTCACCACACGCACTACGGCCGCGTATGTCCGATTGAGACGCCTGAAGGACCGAACATCGGTCTGATCATGTCTCTGGCGACCTACGCGCGCATCAATGCGTTCGGCTTCATCGAGACACCCTATCGGGTGGTGAACGACGGCAAAGTGTCGTCCGACATCCGCTTCCTGTCCTCAGATGAAGAGGATCGATTCGTCATCGCGCAGGCGAATGCGCCGCTCGAGGAGGACGGAACCTTCACCCGGAGCGTCGTCAAGGCACGTCGGCGTGGCGATTTCCCCATTGTGAGTCCGCACGAAGTGGACTTCATGGACGTATCGCCGATGCAGCTTGTCAGCGCGGCGGCGGCTCTCATCCCGTTCCTTGAGCATGACGATGCGAACCGTGCGCTCATGGGATCGAACATGCAGCGCCAGGCCGTACCGCTCCTCCGCACCGATGCCCCGCGTGTCGGAACCGGCATGGAGCGTCGCGTCGCGGAAGACTCCGGCGCGGTCGTTCGTGCCGAGGCCGACGGCGAGATCGTGGCGGTGGACGCGTCGCGTATCGTCGTTCGCGAAGACGATCCCGTGCGGGACGACCCGCTCAAGATCGATCAGGGCAAGGAGCGAGTGTATCGCCTCGTGAAGTTCCGGCGTTCGAATCAGGATTGCTGCCTGAACCAGCGTCCTCTCGTGCGCACCGGCGACAGGATCAAGGCGGGCGACATCATCGCCGACGGCCCGGCGACGGACCGCGGCGATCTTGCGTTGGGGTACAACGCGCTGGCGGCGTTCATGCCGTGGCACGGGTACAACTTCGAGGACGCGCTCGTCGTGAGTGAGCGCCTGATCAAGAACGACGTCTTCACGTCGATCCATATAGAGGAATACGAGCTTCAGGTTCGGGATACGAAGCGTGGCCAGGAAGAGCTGACGCGCGACATCCCCAATGTGAGCGACCAGGCGCTACGTAACCTCGATGAGAATGGCATCGTCCGCACCGGCGCCCATGTGGAGCCCGGAGACATTCTAGTCGGCAAGGTCACGCCGAAGGGCGAGACGGAACTCTCCCCCGAGGAACGGCTCCTTCGAGCCATCTTCGGTGAGAAGGCCGGCGACGTGCGCGACGCGTCGTTGAAGGCACCCGCCGGCATGGACGGTGTCGTCATCGACACGCGGATCTTCAGCCGCAAGGAGCGCGACGAAACAACGAAGTCGCGTAACGAGGCGGAGATCGGCGAGCTTCGCGAACGTACGGACGCGCGGCTCGCGGAGATACGGAACGCTCTCCGGACGCGAGTTGTCGAGGTTGCCCAGGGCAAAACCGCCGGAAGCGACTGGCGGGCCGAGTCCGATGGGACCGTCGTCCTCCACGAGGGTACGGTGATCACCGCCGAGGTCGTCGACGAGATCGAAACGCTCGTCGACGTCCGCCCGGACAAGACGTGGACCGACAAGGCCAAGACCAACCCGGTGCTTGAGAGCGTGTTCGACTACGCCCGGGAGGTGATCGAGGCCGCGAACGAAGAATTCGAGCGAGAGCAGGAGAAGATCATCCGCGGCGACGAACTGCCGCCGGGCGTGCTCCAGCTCGTCAAGGTGTACATCGCGCACAAACGGAAGCTCGCCGTCGGTGACAAGATGGCCGGACGCCACGGTAACAAGGGTGTTGTGGCGAAGATTGTCCCGGAAGAGGACATGCCGTATCTGCCCGACGGGCAGGCGGTCGAGATCGTGCTGAATCCGCTCGGCGTGCCTTCTCGAATGAACATCGGGCAAATCCTCGAGACGCACCTGGGTTGGGCGGCGAACAAGCTCGACATTCACACGGCGAGCCCGGTGTTCGATGGTGCAACCATCGACGAGATCAAGGACACGCTCGCCGAGGCGGGCTTGCCTGAGTCCGGGCAGACCGACCTTTACGACGGCCTCTCCGGTGAGAAGTATGGGCGGAAGGTCACCGTCGGATACAGGTACATGCTCAAGCTCATCCATCTCGTAGCGGAGAAGATCCACGCGAGATCCATCGGACCGTACAGCCTCGTTACGCAGCAGCCGCTGGGAGGCCGGGCTCAGTTCGGTGGTCAGCGCTTCGGCGAGATGGAGGTCTGGGCACTTGAAGCATATGGCGCGTCGAATCTCCTGCAGGAGATGTTGACGGTGAAGTCGGACGACGTGCCGGGCCGTTCGCGTATCTACGAAGCAATCGTAAAAGGAGAGAACCCGGCAGAACCTGGAATCCCCGAATCGTTCAATGTGCTCGTGAAAGAGCTGCAGGCGCTGTGTCTCGATGTGGTGCTGCAGAAGGATGGTGAGAGTGGCGATCAGAGCTGACGGCGGAGTGCGCGCACCCGCTGTCGCCGGTCGACAGGGAACACCGTTCGGGCGCATCGTACTTCACGCTGAAAAAGGGGAGCATGGACGTGGTTGAATCCATTGAGTCAATGACATCGCAATTGCTTTCGCGTGCCGGACTTCCGAACCAGCAGAAGCCGGTCGATTTCGATTCGATCAAGATCCAGCTCGCATCGCCAGAGACGATACGAAGCTGGTCCTACGGCGAGGTTACCAAGCCGGAGACCATCAACTACCGCTCGTTCAAGCCTGAACGGGACGGCCTGTTCTGCGAACGGATATTCGGTCCTGTGAAGGACTGGGAATGCCACTGCGGCAAGTACAAGCGCATTCGATATCGCGGCGTTATCTGCGACCGGTGCGGCGTCGAGGTCACGCAGGCCAAGGTCCGACGCGAACGCATGGGGCATATCGAGCTTGCGGTGCCGGTCTCGCACATCTGGTACTTCAAGTCGGTCCCGTCGCGGATGAGCTATCTGCTCAATCTCAGCGTACGGAACCTTGAGCGCGTTCTCTACTACGAGAACTACATCGTCATCGATCCGGGCAACGCGCCGATCCAGAAGGGCGACCTCCTGAGCGAAGAGGAGGTGTTCGACCTCGAAGAGCGCGGGTTCGAGTTCGAGGCCGACATGGGCGCGACGGCGGTCAAGAACGTGCTCACCAAGCTCGATCTCGACCAGCTATCGGTCGAGCTACGCGATACGGTGCGCACGGAGACGAGCGCGCAGCGCAAGCAGGAAGCGCTGAAGCGGCTGCGGGTCGTCGAGGCGCTCCGTCACTCGGAGAACCGCCCCAACTGGATGATCCTGGATGTGATCCCGGTGTTGCCGCCGGATCTGCGCCCGCTGGTACCGCTTGAGGGTGGTCGGTTCGCGACGAGCGATCTGAACGATCTCTATCGCCGAGTTATCAACCGGAACAACCGACTCAAGAAGCTCATCGAGATCAAGGCGCCCGAGGTCATTCTGCGCAACGAGAAGCGCATGCTTCAGGAGGCCGTGGACGCGCTGTTCGACAACGGTCGCCGCAGTCGCGCCGTTCGCGGCGACGGAAATCGCGCGCTCAAGTCCCTCAGCGAGCTGTTGAAGGGCAAGCAGGGGCGTTTCCGGCAGAACCTTCTCGGTAAGCGTGTCGACTACTCTGGACGTTCGGTGATCGTGGTGGGGCCTGAGTTGAAGCTCCACGAGTGCGGCCTGCCGAAGATCATGGCGCTCGAGCTGTTCAAGCCGTTCATCATCCACGAGCTTGAGAAGCGCGGGATGGTGCAGACGGTCAAGAGCGCGAAGAAGAAGATCGAGCAGGGAAGCCCCGAGGTGTGGGATATCCTCGAGGACGTCATCACGGACCACCCGGTGCTGCTGAACCGGGCGCCGACGCTCCACCGCCTCGGTATCCAGGCGTTCCAGCCGAAGCTCGTCGAGGGCAAGGCCATCCGGATTCATCCGATGGTGTGCAAGGCGTTCAACGCCGACTTCGACGGCGATCAGATGGCCGTACACGTACCGCTGTCGTTCGAGGCGCAGGTCGAGGCACGTGTGCTGATGCTCGCCAACACGAATCTGCTTCAGCCGTCGAACGGCCTGCCGATCACGGTTCCGACGCAGGATATGGTGCTCGGCTGCTACTACATGACGAAGCGTCGTCCGCGTGGCGATGACTTCGACGAGACGAAGTTGCCGCGGTTCGGTTCGGACCGCGACGCGCTGCTTGCGCACGAACTCGGCCAGCTCGAAATCCACGACGAAGTCCGTGTCCGTCGCAACGGGGAGACCATCACGACGACGATTGGGCGGCTGTTGTTCAACGACGTCGTGCCCGATGAGCTTGGGTTCATCGACCGGCTCATGGGGTCGAAGGAACTGAGCACACTGGTGCGCGACGTGTACCGGCAGATCGGGAACACCGCAACGGTGGAATTCCTCGACAGACTGAAGTGGTTCGGGCATCACTATGCCACGCAGGCCGGCGTCTCCATCGGCATCGACGACGTGGTCGTCCCCGAGGTGAAGGACAAGCTCATCGATCGTGCGACCCGCGAAGTGGAGCAGATTCAGGAGCAGTACGAGCAGGGCGTTATCACCGACGGCGAGCGATACAACAAGATCGTCGACGTGTGGTACTTGACCTCGCAGCGCGTCTCGTCGGTGATGTACGACAACCTGTCGAAGGACGAGGACGGCTTCAACCCGATCTACATGATGGCCGACTCGAAGGCTCGTGGGTCTCAGGACCAGATCAGGCAGCTCGCGGGTATGCGTGGGCTCATGGCGAAGCCGCAGAAGAAGATCACCGGTGGTATCGGCGAGATCATCGAGTCGCCGATTACGGCGAACTTCCGTGAGGGGCTCTCGGTGCTCGAGTACTTCATCTCGACGCACGGAGCGCGTAAAGGCCTTGCCGACACCGCGCTGAAGACCGCCGAGGCGGGTTACCTTACGCGCCGGATGGTCGACGTCGCGCAGGACGTGGTCATCGTCGAGGAGGATTGCGGTACGATCCTTGGTCTCGAAGTGACGGCGTTGAAGGAAGGCGAAGAGGTCATGGTCCGCCTGTACGACCGCATCCTCGGCCGTACATCCATGGACGACGTTGTCGACCCGCACACCGACGAGGTTATCGCGGAACTGGGTGATCACATCACGGAAAAGCTCGCGCTGGAGATAGAGGAGCGCGGCATCGAATCGGTTGGCATCCGGTCCGCGCTGACGTGTGAATCCCGCATCGGGATATGCGCCGCGTGCTACGGGCGGAACCTTGCGACCGGTGGCACTACCGACATTGGCGAATCGGTAGGTGTGGTGGCTGCGCAGTCCATTGGCGAGCCGGGTACGCAGCTCACTCTCCGGACATTCCACCTTGGTGGAACCGCGGCGCACATCGCCGAGCAGTCCCGCGTCGAAACGAAGCGCGCGGGCACTGTGCGATTCCAGAACATCCAGGTATCGGAGACCGCTGACGCGAGAATCGTACTGAGCCGCGGCAACAGCGAGATCGAGGTGCTCGACGAGCATGGCGATCCTCGTGTGCGACTCAGCGTGCCGTACGCGTCGATCCTCCACGTTGAGGACGGTGACAAGGTTGATCAGGGGCAGCTCATCTATGAATGGGATCCCTACAACAACACGATTCTGACACACGCGCCCGGAGTTATCCGGTTCGTCGATCTCATCTCGGACGTAACGTTCCGCGAGGAGTTGACGGAGGCTCACGTCGAGCGCGTCGTCATCGATCAGCGCGATCGCAAGCTCAGCCCACGCATCGAGATCG
>CAYRFL010000131.1:0-10545 GCA_964423515.1 uncultured archaeon | reverse complement strand
GTTATCTGCCAGTAAGAATATTATAGGTGATAATGGAGTTTTGCATCAAGGCCTTAAAAAAGAAGACGATAAAATCCACAGGCAAGAATAAGAAAGTATGGACCAAGAATAGCGGTATCGTATTCGGAAATGGCGTATCGATGTTGATCCCCCTCGGATGGGTAAAATCAGGTACTAATGCTATTGCGTCAGATCAGATGTATGTAAAATCGGATATCAGAATAATCGATAAGAATTGTGAGAGATGTAAAAAAGTAGAATCTTCGAAAAAGTATCTGTGTCCTATTTTCATAGATGGTAAATGCAATCAATTTCATTACATGTCAGATGAAGATATAATTCTGCAGAAGGAGGGTAGTATAATAACAAATACATGGAGGACTTTTACCGAGCTACCGCAGGAACATGAAAACATACTGAGGATTATGTCAAATGTTATCGACAAGAGGAAAAATGAAGAGGAGAATCAGAGGATATTCGATGAATGTATCTCGGTCGGGCTCGGCGACCTGCAACAGAAGATAACCCAGATATTCGATCAACGGGTGTACAAGAAAAAAAAGGTGGTGGAGGATCTACGTGGTCTGGATGCGGATGCTCTAATGGTCAAAGAAAGAGAAAAACAGAGGGGCCAGTTAAAGCGGGAAAGGGAAAAGACAGAGAAAGAATTGGCATTACAGAGAGCCGAAATGCGCGCCGAGGAAAGGAAACTATATCCAAAAGAAGGAGAAGAAAAACAATAAGTAGGAACGAACTCAATCACGTGACTATAGCACAGGGAATATATAGAAATATAAATCAATCGATATAACCGAAAAAACAATTGGTGAAATCATAGAATGGAGGTAACGATATGATTGGAATCGGAGTCGGAGCGGCTGTTGCCCTTGGTGGAGTGCTCTTAAAGGGCATTGGTAGAAAATATGCCGAAAAAGGCGTGAAGATCGGTGCCAAGAAAGTGGCGAGTCATCTTGATGAAAAAGGCAAAGGCAAAGAATCAAAGATAAGCAAACTCCTCAAGAATTTTGTCGGTATGAGCAACGAGGAGATTGCTATATTGATTAATGAAAAGTCAGACGAAGTACAAGAAGCGATGATCACAGGAACAAAACATTTGGATGAGACCAGTGAGGGGCTTCTGGAAATGACACGCCAGATAGAGGTGTTGATGGAGAACTATCAGGGGTTGGGACACGATGACAAAGAATTCATACAATCCCTGAAAGATGCTGTTAATCCCGATTTCCTTGCAGAAGAGATCGTGGAATCGATGAAGAGATACCAGGGAGAGGGATTAAAAATAGAAGAGATAACCGGTGAGATTGGAGGTTTGTTCTCCGAAATGGGATGGGACGATAAGTTCGATCAGGTCCAGTCGAGCCTGAACAGGATGGAAGAAGACATAAAGGAAATCCTTGACAGGACGGGAAACATGGCCGATGATCTTTCAGATATCAAAGGTAAACTTAAAGGTGATAGAATGGGTAAGAAAAAGACGAAGATCGCGGATTCGGTTATGACCCGTAGCAACGTCATAACAGCAGGTGAGAAATCAATAAATATCGCAGGTAGTGGAAAATATATCGGCGACGGAGCGGTGAACATCGAGGGGGAGAACGTCAATTACACCAACATCGATGCCAAAGCGCTCTCACAGGATGACTGGAAGGACATACTCAGCAACGCCATAAAGGACATAGGCATAGGAGCCGACCTAGAGAGGGATATATCATCCTACGACGATGAGAGGCGGGATACATACGCAGACCTGGCGGTGAAGTTCAAGGAGGTGGACTCGCTCTACGACAACATGGAGATGGAATCAGACGTGTTCCTTCGCATGGGCAACGCACTTTACTTGAGCGGGGACTACAAAAAATCTTACGATTGTTACATGAAGGCATTTCAGGAAAAGAAGGCTGCTGCAAGGGCCAATATGGCCTTCATGTTCTCGGACAAGAACTTCAGGGATCGGTTACTACGAGAGGTAGGGAAGGCAACAGGCCAGATACAGCTAAGCCTTAAGGAACTCTACAGAGCCAACGACCTGAGGACCTATCGAATGGTAAAGGTAATTCAGGATGAACTGTCCATGTTCGAGAAAGATGTCCGGGCATCGGTCGAGGGGATTGTAAAAGAACGCGATAGGCGCGGCTCCTTGGGAGGTATAAACGAGGAGAATTACGGGGCCATTGCAGCATTCTACGAGGAGATATACTCGATAGTAAATAGCATATCCGGAAAGACCGAACAGATCCAGAACGGCATCCTTATGGGCAATTCCTCAGGTGTGGGAGATATTGCAGCACCTATCAGAGCGGAGGTGCAGCAGTTGAGGAACAGGTACAAAGATAGAATGAGCATCATTGCGGATGGAATATAATTATATATCTCCCGACGAATTTGGAAAATCCTGAAAGGTCAACTCATATAGGGTCAGAGGATACGGTGTGGTTGTGGATTACGCTTTTACAAGGAATGGGATGGTATCATTTGAAAATATTAAAGTTGTGCAGAGATTCAAGAAGAATTTACCAAGAGAAAGGCTCGTTGTGGGCTATGGAAGGCCACATGATAAAGAAAACATAGGTACGTATCTAATCACATTAATGGAGGTTGACAGATGACGGAAGGTTTCGTTCGATGCAGCGATTGCAATGGTCTTGTACCCGATATCGCAAAATACTGCGGGTACTGCGGGATGGAATTTGAGGAAGAGGAGGAAGAGGAGGAAGAGGAGGAGGGTGAAGTCCAGAAGGTTACTCGGATCAAGTGTCCGAAATGTGGTTCTCCAATACGTATAACATCAGAAAAACGGCCATTAGAGATTACGTGTGATAACTGTGGAGCCAGAGGCCGATTGCGATAACCGGGGAGATGTTATCCATGAGTGGGGATTGTACCCGATGCAATAGTGCTATTCATCCATGGCATCCTTACTGTACGAACTGCGGTGAGAATAACGGGGTAAAATGTCCCTCGTGCGATAAAACAATATCTCGGATGTGCAGCTATTGTATCTATTGTGGCGACTCATTGGGATGGAAATGCGGCTGTGGAATGGACAATTCATTTGAGCATGAGCATTGTATATACTGTGGGGCGGAAAAAGGAGGATACATCGAGCTCTATGTGTCGATCAGGAAGAGATTGAAGGAATTGATCAGAATCATGAAACGCCTGAACGATCTGGAAGGGCCGACCCATGAGGAGATCCAAGAGATAAATATCGAGGGAATGGTATCGGGCATTGAAAAGACAAAAAGAGATATAATGAATTGTCTAAGGCTAAGCCGTGTTTTTTCTGATGATGATGTCGAGAAAGGCTGTCTCCAGGCGGGTCGGAAAGTAAAAAGAATCCACAGGAATCTTCAGGAAAAGAAGAAATCGTATGAAATGATGATGGATTATTACCGGATAGATCGCGATCTCCAGTTGATAAAAGAGTCCGATAAAGACGTGTTTTCCGGAAGAAAGGAGATGAAGAGCATCAAGAAAAAATTAAGAACAACTGAACGTTATATAGACGAATCAACCGATAGCGAGTTCATGGATCGATTCCAAACCATACGTGAAGAATATGACTTTATAAATGAAAAGATCACGTCATCCATCCGGTCAGGGGATATCCAATCGTTATCCGAATTGTTCAATGACGATGATGAAATCGATTTTGAGATAGAATTTGATGAAAATACGGCATACATAGAAAACAAGACTATCAAACCGAAACGGACTTACCAATCGTTTCTTACAACATCGGATTACAAGGATATCAAGGATGGGACGGAGGATCTGATAGAAAAATACACGATAACCCACAAGATCGGCACGGGAGGATTCGCCACGGTCTATCGTGCGGAAGATCCAAATGGAAAGCCCGTCGCATTGAAACTGTCAAGGGTAATCGATGAGACCATGGATGAATCCTCGATCAATAAATTCGTCGAGGAAGCAAAGATATGGAAAAAGCTGAAACACAAGAATATCGTGAAATTCCATGAATTCGATACTCTGCCCTTACCGTATATATGCATAGAATTGTTGGAGGGCGGAAACCTTCGACAATTGATGAACCGGAGGAAACTGGAAATCGGTGAAGCCGTTGATATCATGTTACAACTGCTATCCGGGATATCATACGCTCACAGAATGGCAACGGTGCACCGGGATATCAAACCGGAGAACATACTCTTTACGAAGAAAGGAACCGCCAAACTGAGCGATTGGGGTATAGGCAAATTCATGGCATCGGAAGCATCCACCAGGAGCATTGGAACGAAGGGGACACTTAGCTATTCGGCGCCTGAGCAGATAAGCAAGAAGAAGTACGGCGCGGTGGACTGGCAGACGGACATCTTCCAGATGGGAATCGTGTTCTACGAAGTGTTGACAGGAATGAATCCGTTCATAGACGATGATCCCATTGGAATAATGGGCAAGATAACAAACGAGGACCCCGATCCGCCGAGTTCCATCAATCCCGAGATCCCACCGGAGATCGATAACATTGTCATGGGGGCTCTAAGGAAGAGAAAGGAGGATAGATGGCGAAGCGCGGATGTGATGTATGATAGGTTGAGAGAAATCGTGGATGGAACAAGCTGAAATTAAAATTGACACTATCGATGGTAAAGTGAATGCATGATAACTCCCACGGATTCCTTCAAACAGTCGTTCGCTCTCCAACAACTTCGGGTGGCACCGGATCGCGTTAGACAAATCATTCCAGAATACAAGATAACGCATATCTTGGGGGTGGGTGGGAATGCTGTGGTTTATCTTGCCTTGGATTCAAAGGGATACAACGTTGCATTGAAAGTCCCGAAAAGCACAGATATATACGAAACAATAGATGAATCGATAATTAAGAAATTCCATTCTGAATCCGGTATATGGGAAAAACTGAACCACTCCAATATTGTCCAATTCTACAATAGCAATACAATACCTTTGCCATTTATTGTAATGGAATATATGAATGGTGGGAATCTCAAAGACCTGATGAATCGAACAAGGCTTACAATCGACGAATCGGTTCATATCATTCAGCAGGTACTAAGAGGTCTCTCATATGCGCATCGAATGGCGACAGTACATAGGGATCTCAAACCGGAGAACATCCTATTTGCACGGGATGGCATCGCTAAAATAACCGACTGGGGTGTCGGAAAGTTCATGGCATCCGCGGCCTGTTCAAAAACAGTTGGAACGAAGGGAACATTACATTATTGCGCACCGGAGCAATTCAATAAACGCAAATACGGGAGTGTGGACTGGAGGACCGACATCTTCCAGGTCGGAGTCATGTTCTACGAGATGCTGACCGGTGAGAATCCATTCTCAGGGGAAGACATGGCGGATTGTATGGGACGGGTACTGATGGAGATTCCCGAGCCGCCCAGTTCAATTGACTCCCGGATTCCGGAGGAGTTGGATCAAGTCGTGATGGGTGCGCTTGAGAAGGAAAAGGACGATCGCTGGGACAGCGGGGCTGTGATGCTTCACGAATTGAAAAGGATGATACAAGAACAGAATCGGAAAATGGTAGAAACTCGATATGAAAATGATAAAAACAATGTAGAATGGGAAGATAAGAATTCAAAATCGTATGGCGAGAGAGAGAAAAAGAAATGCTCGGAATGCGGTTCCCAGGTCAGCTTAAAAGCGAAGTACTGTGGTAAATGTGGAGCTGAGATAAAAGAAATAGAAGAGGAATACAAATGTTCCAATTGTGAGAGAGAATTGAAAAAAAACTCGAAGTTCTGTCCCTCCTGTGGAATTCCTGTTGAGAGTGGAATACAAATGGAAAATGAAGACATTTCAACCTCTTTAGAATCTGGTGATACGGGATATGAAATTGAGAATGCCAACGGGGAAGGTATAGTAACTGTCATCAATATGCGGTTTGATCAGAATCAAGCCACGAAAATAGCTTCCAAGGAACTTGCCCTTGGAGATGGATTTATTTTTAAACCCAGAATTGAGAGGATCAGTGCAGTGATTCTGAAGTATTTGCCGCTTGTGCGAGCCTCCATGAAGATAGTGGAGAAAGGTTTTTTTAGTGCTAAGAAAAACGAAATTGCACACCTGTACTTCCACGGTTTGAACGGTAAACTACTAATGATGAAGGACCAACTGATCTTTCAAGAAGATTCAAATCTCCAGGATACGGGGGAGTTTCTGGATCTTAACGATTTATGCACGTTCGTTGAGATGTCACGTTCAATGCTTCCAAAGAAAATAAATAAAACACGGATTTGTCATAGCGAGATCGGGAAAAAAATAATGAAAATGTTTGGCGTTCCGTTGGAAGAAACCAAAACAGTTTATCTTCCGATATTCAAGTACAAGGTCACGAACATAAAATCAGGTTTCAAGAGAATCCTTTACGTAGATTCGCTTTTTGGCATCCCCACAGAAAATAACCCTTTCACATAAATTCCAATAAATATTCAGAAAGTAACTTTTCTTCTCCGCCTGGAACAAATTAGCCAAGATCCACCGACACATTTAACTATCTCAAAACCAATTCAAAGTAGTATTAAATCCCCATTTCTGGAGGTATTCCCATGGGCAAGCTAAGACTCACCATGTCCGACGGTAAATCCCGCGAACTGTCCCGCGATCTGGACATCAAGGAAGGCTCCTTCGGCCGCGAGGGGTTCGAATTCCAGTGCAGAACTACTGACGGAAGGACATTACCCATAGCCCACGGCGACGTTGCGGTGACACGGTTCAAGGGCGATCGGTGCCATTTCCGGTTATTCGAGAAGGGAGACGTTTTCTACGTCCAGGACATGGGCAGCGGCAATGGAACTTTCTTAGATGGAAAACAGCTTCCGGGATTCGTTTCGGGAAAGGGCAGCGAAGCGGTCCGGCTCCCGGAGAAATGCAGATTGAAGGTGGGACAGCGCGAGATCACATTCGAGGTTCTGAGCACCGCCGAGGAAAGAAAGAGGAAGAGGATACTGGAAGAAGCTCAAAGATGTATGGAATCCGGTAATTACAAGAGGGCTCAGAAATTATACCTCAGTATAAAGGAGTATGAACTGGCAAAAAAAGCCAAAAAGCTCCATGAAGATGAAAAAATAAAAGGATATCTTCATCGAGTTGCAGCAACCAAGGCTGAACAGTTCGTCTACGTCGATGGAAATGTACACGGCCAGGTGACCGTCGAGAAAACTACGGAGGACCTTCGAGGTCTTGACGCGGATACGCTGATGGTAAAGGAACGGGAAAAACAGAAGGGAAAACTGAAGGTGGAGAAAGAAAGGACCGACAAGGAACTGAACATGCAGAAGGCCGAGATACGCGCAAGGGAAAGGGAGTCGGTCTTGAAGATGGAAAAGGAAAAAGAGCAACGTAAGGACCAAAAAATGGATATGGGCAACCGATCCCCCGTGGTCCACGACAGCGTTTCCGTGAGCTCCGTTCGGGAATGTTCCTGCTGTCTCAACCTCATAACTGCAAGCAACAAACGGCTCCGATGCAAGAATTGTTCCACCTTCTTCTGCGAAGCATGCGAGGGGTGGATAGACAAGATAGGTGTTTACAGGGGCGTGGAGATACACGTCCGCTTTCCACTATGCGAAAAATGTTATACCGCGGCAGTGGAGAGAAAGAAACAGGAGATAGATGGGGGTTAGGCGCGGCAACCGGGCATATTCCCGGATGGTAGTGTGGTAAATAATATATAATCCGTCAGTGTTTCCTTTGACGTTATCATGAGTTCTCTTATTGTACCCTCGGATTCGTACAGGAATAACCTGGATCCTCCTCCGCTACTTCCAGCACCTGAACACATCAAAACACTACTACCCGATTACGAGATCACACACGTCCTTGGCGCAGGCGGCTTCGCAACGGTTTACAAGGCATCCACGGTGTCAACGGCAAAGAGAAAGGATGTCGCGCTGAAAATACCCACGGGTATGGTCGACGGTAAGACCATTCATACCTCGACTCTCGAGCAGTTCAAATCCGAAGCGGACATCTGGAAGAAGCTGAAACACAGGAACATCGTTCGTTTTATAGACAGCAGCACCATGCCCCCGTTCATTGCAATGGAATACATGGACGGGTGTTCCCTGCGGGCGTTGATGGACAATCACAGATTGGGCCTTGGCGAAGCCTTCTCCATCATCGTGCAGGTGCTGGAGGGCCTGTCCTACGCCCATCGGATGGCCACGGTCCACCAGGACCTGAAACCGGAGAACATTCTTTTCAGCTCCAACGGTGGGGCGAAGATCACAGACTGGGGCATAGGAAAGTTCATGCTGTCAATGAAGGGCAGCGGAAAGGTGAAGATGGAGGGCACACTCCACTATACCGCCCCCGAGCAGTACAGGCCGGAAACCTTTGGAGACGTGGACTGGCAGACCGACATCTTCCAGGTCGGGGTGATGTTCTACGAGATGCTTACCGGTGAGAATCCCTTCGTGGGAAGGGATTTTCTCGACTGCATGGGGAAGGTGGTCAACTACGGACCCGAACCGCCCGACTCGATAGAACCGGAAATACCTCCTGAGCTCGGAAGCATAGTCATGAAGTGTATCGAGAAGGGCAAGGAGGACCGCTGGCGGACAGACGTATTGCTCTATCAGGTCAAACAGCTGGTTGGAGGCGGGGCCGATGCAGGTACGGGCAAGGGCTCCAGGCGGGATGTTCAAACCTACAAGAAATTCCTCCGTGTTGCGTATTCGGACGATAAAATAACGGACAACGAGGCAAGGGAACTGGCCGAGCTTCGAAAGCAATACGGCATCACTGATGAGATGCATGAGGAACTGGTCGAGAAGATCAAGAAGGAGCTCGGCTTCGACAGGCCAAAGAGAACGCCCGAGGACGACATAAAAACATCCTTCGATGAACTGAAAAAATTATACGAGAGGTGCCGACTCCTGGGGATGGATATCTCTCCTTTCAAGGAACGGTATACCAAGATACGGGGGTGGATGCGGTTCCGAAGATACAAGATGGCAGAGGACCTTCTGCCAGGTCTTTTCGTGGAACTGGAGGATAAAGCCAGCAGCTTTGAAACGGAATTACGGGAAACGCTCGAGGGGCACATGGTCGAGGTCGATTCCCTGGTGGACGACTGTCTCGAAAGAGGTATTAACGTCGATGAGGAGAGCGAGAGGTATCATAACGGACGGAGCGAACTGGATGCGGGGAAACTCAGGGACGCTGACGCCATATTCGAAGAATTGGCCCAAGACCTGCGGTCGAAGGTGGACGAGGCGGACCGGGTAGGGAAAAAACGCAGCGAACTCTTGGCTGTACTGAAGGAGCTGTCGGAGAATGAATTGGACATATCCGTCCCGTCAGGACTGGAGATCAAGATAAAAAACGATCCTTTCGATGCGGAAGCAGACGTCGATGATTACTGGCAAAAGATCGAGGCGGAACAGGAGCGGAGGCGGAAGGAGGCGGAGGAACGAGAAAGGACGAGAGTAAAAGCGTTGGAATTGAATGAGAAATTGGATGAGAAGGCTTCCTACTGCCGAAAAAAAGATATCATGGTCTTTTCCGGTTTCAATGACCGACGTAGAAATATACGGCGACAGATAAAACAGGGTTCATTTATGGACGCCGTTAGGGAACTGGAAACACTGATCTCCCAACTAGATGAGCATATCCTGAAAAAGGAAGAACAGGCGAAGAACTGGAGGAAGGAGGGAGACGATTGGGTCAACAGCATTGGTATGAGGTTCGTACCGATTCCAGGCAAGAACTACTACATGGGCAAGTACACCGTTACGCAAAAGGAGTGGAAGACAGTAATGGGTGATACTCCGTGGAAGGGCGAAAGTTACGTGAAGGAAGGCGATGATTATCCAGCTGCTTACATATCATGGAATGACTGTCAGCAGTTCGTGAAGAAGTTGAATTCCAAGGAGGGGCGGAACAGATACCGGCTCCCGACGGAGGAAGAATGGGAACATGCTTGCAGGGCGGGGAGTACGACGAAGTATTGTTTTGGTGATGATGTATCAAGATTAGCGGAATATGCCTGGTATAACGAAATGGATAATGATAGGTACGGTGATAATCCAAAAAAGGTAGGACAGAAGAAGCCGAACAAATGGGGCTTGTATGATATGCATGGAAACGTATGGGAGTGGTGTCAGGATTGGGACGATGATGAACGCGAGTACCGGGTCGTTCGTGGCGGTAGCTGGGACGACTTCGCTGGGTACTGCGAGTCATCCTACCGCAGCAGGGTCAGGCCTGACTACCGCCTCAGCAGCCTTGGCGTTCGCCTCGTGAGGTCATCCGACTAAGATGAGCGCCTGCCCGACGGGCAGGATAGCGAATGAGGAGGATAGACCGATCTTCTTTTACCACTTAGCACTGTGGGGGATGGGGGAGGGGTGGTTACCACTTTACCACTCCTGTAGATTTCGCTTGCGAAATCGAAGGTTTCCACTAACGTTCCGCTGACTCTTCGGCTCAGCTAAACCCTCGAAAGCTTGCAGCTTTCTACGGGCACAATAGAGCCCGTAGCCAAACCTGGCGAGGGGTCTATAAGTGTACGCGATG
>CAYRFL010000130.1:0-10648 GCA_964423515.1 uncultured archaeon | reverse complement strand
AAGATTTCTACTTGAAGAATGTTAAATCCCTCCTCGAGGAGGCCGGAGAACTCATGGAGGAAGCTGGGGAACTGGATGTCGACATATCCCGATTCGAGAAGGTCTTCAAGATAGTGAGTGAGCTGTATGACGGTGGCAAGCTGGAGAAGGCCAACAAAACGGCCGTTGAGGCGATGGAAAAACTAACCGAAACAATATACGGTAAACTGCAAGACATAATTGCAATGAAGTTTCCAACGATACAGAATGAAATGGATGAGGCAAAGGACATCGGGGCGGACATCACCGAAGAGATCGAAGAATTCCTGAAGATCGAAGTATTGAATAAAGAAGGTAAATATCGTGAGGTTATTAACGAGGTCGAAGAACTGAAACGGTCAGTGGATCGAAAGATCTCACTGCGACGCAAGGAGATGTACCTGGAAAAGATCGAGAAAGCCAGGAAGGATATCTCCGAAATTTCTGCCAAAACGGAAACGGAGTACCCGGATCTGGCGGAATACATCGATTCCGGATTGATCTTGCTGGAATCTGGGGACTACGTTACTCTGGACGGAGTACTCGAAGTTTTCACAAAATCTAAAGAGGAACATTTGAACAGCTATCGCAGGGAACAGTATCAGACGGAGATCATGCAATTGGAAGAAATGATGGCCGAGATGAAAGCTCTCGGAATCGACCTTCCCGGTGACCTGGTGGCAAATCTGGAAGAACTCAAGAAAAAGGAGGAATAAATCATGGGGGATGAAGAATTGGGGAACACGAAACGTGTGAACGAAAATGAGGAGAGCGAACCCGGGGAAATAGGGATTGCTCCCCCTCTAACAGCACCTGCTACGGAACCGGCGCAAGAGCCCCCTCGGGAAGAACCTGCGGAACTCTTACCGGTTGAAACACCGATAACACAAACAACCCAAGAACTTCCGGAAGAAACACCGGTGACAATACCGGAAGGATCAGCGCCGGTCGAAACAGCCCCCGTAGAAGCCGTTCAGGAACCCACAGGGGAAGGTGAGGTGCCCCAGGAAACAGAGCCCGCGGAAGCATCACCGGAACCTACTGCATCAGAGGCCCTTCAGGGACCAACGGAGGAAGGTGAGGCAGAGCCCACAGAAACACCACCGGAAGAACCGGCGGGGGTACCTGAAGACCAACCAGCCGGGAAAACCACGGACCTCTCCATGATCCGGGCAGCGCTGGCAGCGGCGGCAAAGGGAGAACGGATGAAGAACATCGCGAAAGACCTGATAACTACCACAAGGACTATTTTCGGAAGGGTAAAGGGATACGGTCTGGACCTCGAAGAGGAGAAGGAATTATTCAAAAAGGCCATACTGGCCATCAAATCGGAGGAATATATCAAAGGCGCCCAGTTGACGAACAATGTCAAGAAAATGCTCGAGACCGCGGAAGAAAAATACTTCTTTGAAAATGCATCAATTTCGCTGGCAGGTGTCGGGGACCTGATAAACCAGGCACGGGATGTGGGTATCGACGTCAGCATACTGGATGATCCGTTCAATAAGTACAAGATCAGTCTTGACAAAAAAGAATTTGAAAAGATAGAGGATTTCGTAATACAGGTCAAAGAATTCTCTAAACAGGCCGCTTTGGTACTGAACCCGCAAATAGAGAACAGGTTGGCCGAGGTCATTGACAACGAACTTTCCACGCTTCCTGCAATAATGGAAAGGGCAAGATCTCTCAATGCCGACATATCGGAGGAGGTCAGCGGTCTCGAAGTTGTGGAGGGACTGCGAAAAGAAGATCGTAGAAAGGAGGCGTACGGAAACCTGATGGAATTGAAAAACTCTCTTGGGGCCAAGATCAACCAACAATTAAAGGACAAATACACTCTGCAACTGGAAGATGCCGATAGTTCAATGGTTTCTCTTAAAACCTTGACAGGCAAGGAATTTCCAGAACTGCAAGAGCAAATTGAAAACATTAAACTGTTACTTGCCGAGAATAATTTCGAAACCATCGACTCTCTTCTCGGGGAGTTCACACTGGGAACCGAGAACGAGAGAAACTCTTTCCTTTTCGAAAAATACTCACTGCAGGCCAACGAAATGGAAGGTGACATCGCTGTCATCAAGGAGATCGGTATAGAGATCGGCCCGGGCGAGGAACTGCTGGCAAACATCAACGAGAACATAGTGGCCAACGATTTCGGTAAAGTGGAAGAATTCGTACCGCGCTTAAGCGAGCTGATCGATAACGCAAAGAGTGTGGAAGCAAGAAGGCTTGCGAGCAAACTCCTGGCCGCCACAAAGGGACTCTATAACACCCTGAACAGTGCCGGTGTCGGGCTTGGCAAGGCGAAAGATACATTCAAACAGGGAATACTGTCCATCAAATCACAGAATTTTGTAAAGGGATGCCAGACACTTCTGGGCACGAAGGAAATATTACAGGAGATCAATAAAAAATATCTCGGGGAAGTACTGGCTACCGATATCGACACGGCATTCCAATTCTATACAGGATTTGAAAAGATAGATTATTTTGCAGATTCTCACAAGGAAGAGGTCATCCCCGCTACCTCCGAGCCTCCTGTCGAAGCCGTGGAGGAACCCGCTCCATCGGAACCGGTCGAGGAGCCACCTGCACCCGTCGCCCAAGTCCCAGAAGCCGACATCCCGCCAACCTCCGAACCTCCAGACGAAGCCGTCGAGGAACCCACCGAGGAACCCGCTCCATCGCAACCGACGGAGGCGGGAGCCACCGGTGAATCCTCCCCCGTCGAACCATCCGGGGCCGGACCCGCAGAGGAGCCCACCGCCACCGAACCCTCCGAGGCCGAGGTGGTGGAGGAACATCCCCCGGACGTCGGTTCAGAAGAGGGTGAGGACACGACTCCCAGCCCGGTTTCCATTCTGGCGGCCTACGATCCTGGCAAGAAGGATATCTCAGCCATCAGAGCGGCCCTGGCCGCGGCCGCAAAGGGAGAGCGTATGAAGAAGATCGCCAAGGACCTTATCACTGCCACCAAGGTAATATTTGCCAGGGTAAAGGAATACGGACTCGACCTCGGCGAAGAGAAGGATATGTTCAAGAAGGCAATTCTGGCGATAAAGTCCGAGGAATATGTCAACGGAAGCAAGATAACGACCCAGTTGAAGAAACGGCTTGAGGCCAGGGAGGAGAATTACTTCATCGACGCCGCTCAGGGCCTGCTCATGGAGGTAAGGGAGCTGATGGAAGAGTGCAAGGGGGTCGAATTGAACGTTCAGGCCGTGGAGGAGGCGCTGAAGGGTTATGAAGGCCAGTTGGCTTCCAGGGATTATGGGAAGGTGGAGGAATTTGTAGGGCTTTTACGGGAATACAATCGAGCAGCGGTCTCCGAGATGAACGTGCAGATATCCACGAAGATAACCGAGATTATTCCTTTGGAGCTCGGGCAGACGACGGAGATAATAGAGAAGGCGCGATCCCTTGAGGCCGACGTTGGTCCGGAGGAGGAGAGGTTTTCCACCGTGGAAGGATTGAGGAGCGAGGGCAAGAACAGGGAAGCTTACGGGGTCATCAAGGATGTCAAGAGGGCTCTGAACGGCAAGATCGCCGAGAGATTGACCAATATCTATTCGGCCCAGTTGAAGGAGCACGAGGATCTCCTTGCTTCTCTCGAGGAGGAATCTCAGAAGTCATTTTCCGAGATACGGGAGCAGGTCGACAGGGCCCGCGGCTATGTCGGAGAGGGAAACCTGGATGCCGTGGCCCCGTTACTGGAAGAGATTCGCCTGGCCAGGGAGAGCGCTAGAAACGCCTACCTGTTCGAGAAGCACTCCCTCAAGGCCCGTGAATTCGAGGAGGACATCGCGCGGCTGAAGGAACTGGGCATCGACATGACCGAGGCCGACGGGCTTCTGAACACGCTTAACGAATATATCGTCGGCAGTGAATTCCAGTCCGTAGATGATATGGTCACCCGCATCGACGGGATAGTGATCAACGCCAAGACGGTGGAGGCCAGAAGAATGGCGAGCGGCCTTCTGGCCACAACAAAGCAGCTGTACAACAGGCTGAACGAGGCAAACGTCGAGATGGGTGAAGCCAAGAACACCTTCAAGGAAGGCATCCTCGCCATCAAGTCACAGGATTACGTGGCCGGATGCGGCGTACTTCAGAGAACGAAGGCCATCCTCGACGAGATCAACGGCAACTACCTCTCGGAGATACTTACATCCAGCCTGAACACTGCATTCAAGTATTACGAGGAATTCCAGAATATCGAGTATTTCGCCGATACCCATAAGGAAGAGGTAAAGAGGACATTGGAGGAAGCCAAAGCCCTTCTCGAAAGCGGTGATCTACCCCAGGCCCAGGAGAAGATGAATGCATACGGGGAGATGGAGGAGGAGATCAACCTTCGTAAACAGAGATACCAGGAGGCAACGGATCTCTCTGCGAAGTTGAACGAGGTAAGGAGCTTTGCCGAAGAACTGGGGATCGCCATGGAGGAAGAGGCGACCCTTCTAATGGAAGCCGAGGAGCGTATGGCCGATTTCATGTTCGATGAGGCGATATCCTCATTTGAGCAGGCGGATGCCGGTCTGAATGCAAAGATACAGACGAAATTGGGTGAAAATGCCGAAGGCAAGTTGCAGGAAGCCACCACCCTCTTCCAGGATTTCCGGGAGCATTTCACGGAGCCCGAGCGTGTCACCGAGCTTCTGGAAAGGGCGAAACAATTGATCGAAGCGAACGATTATAACGGCTCTATAGATACCGCCGAGGAGGTCCTGAGGCTCGTGAACATGGGACAGGAGGAAAAGCTGATAGAAGATATCAACGGGGTGTTCAACGAGTTTATAGCGACCGTGGATGAATGCGAGAACCTCGGCATTGATGTTCTGCAGCCTCAGGCCCAGCTCTTCAAGGCGAAGACCGCATTCGAGAGAAAGGAATACGAGACCGCATACGATCTTGGCAAAGATGCTCTCTCCAAGGCTCTTGACGCCAAGAGAGAATACCACAGGCAGCAGGCGAAGGAAGCGAATGGAAAGATGACCGAGATGCTTCAGGAGGCAGAAAGCCATTCCATAGATTATTCCGGTATTCTCGAAATGATGAACCTCTCGAAGAAGCTGTTCAAGGAGGAACAGTACGTAGAGGCCAAGGAGATGGCGGACAAGGTCATGGAACCCCTGGAGCATCTGCTGAACGAGAAGTTAAAGGAGATCATTGCCCGGGAGATTGGAGACCTGCGCGGCATCATGGAGGAGGCCAAGGGCTTGAAGGTGGACATCTCCGGGGAAAAGGAAAGGTTGAGGAACGTATCGTCGCTCAAGGAGGAAGAGAGGTATCATGACGCCATCGAGCTCATAAAGAGCATCAAAGAGGCGGTGAAGTCCGATATCACGGGTGATTTCCAGGAAAGGGCTGCAATGAAGAGGGAGGAGATCGAGAAATCATGCACCATGATGGAGGCGGAGGGTTGTCTTCTGGAGGATGCCCGAAAGAAACTCGAAGAGGCAGCATCGATGATCGATGAGGATCGGTTCGAGGAATCCCTGTCTGTCCTTTCGGAAGCCGAGGGCATGGGCGCCCAGACCTGGGAAGGATTTCAGCAGGATCGATGTCAGAACCTTATTAAGGACGTTTCCGACCTGCTCTCCGAGATCGTTGAGGTCACGGGAGGGAAGGTTGACCTTGTTCCTCCGACCGAGCTTCTGGATCAGGCTACCATGACGATACAGTCAAAGGACTTCGAAAAGGCAAAATCCCTCGCCCAGGAGGCCCATTCTCAGGCCGATCGACTCTATTATCATTACGTTATCGATTCTCTTCTGGGAACCCACGATCTACTTCTGGAGGTCAAGAACCTCGGGGCGAACGTGACCCGGGCACAGGATATCTTCACGACGGCGAAGGCATCCTTGGAGAAGAAGGAATATACGAGGGCCATCGAGCAATCCAATTCCGCCATGGAAACCATCAAGGAATCCAGGCTGGACTTCATGAGGGAGGAGATCGAGAAGAACCTCAAGGTTGTCACCTCCATCGCCACCAAGCTAAAGGTGAAGGACGTCGATGTAAAGGAGCTGGAGGACATCAGGGATCGCGTTCAGGGGAGAATGGACGAGAATGACGTGGAGGATGCTTTCGAGATCTCCAAGGAGGCCAGAGCCCTTTCCGCCAGCTTCAGGGACGATTTCAAGAAGAACACCATCGATTCGATACTGACCGAATGCAACGATCTCATACAGAAGCTGGATAATTTCGAAGTGGATTCCGGTGATATCCGGGTAAAGCTGGACCCCATCGTCGAACTTCTGGATAACAAGAAGTTCCCGGAGGCATTGAAGAGCGTGAAGGAATCCCATGGCGTTCTGAAGCAGCGGTACAACGATCATTATCGCCATGTACTCACGGAAGCAATTGAAGAGACCAGGGCATTCCTCGGTGAGATATCCGAAACGGTCGACATAACCAAACCTGCAGCCATTCTGGGTGAGGCGGAGGAAGCCCTCGGGAAGAACGATTTCGCCGATTGCGAGGAATTGAACAACAAGGCCAGAAGCGTAGCGGAGAAGTCCCGCCATTCATCCCTCGTTATCGAGGCAGCCAACGTGCTTGCATATGCGGGAGAGACCATCAGAGAGGGGGAGATGGATGGAATGGAGGTGATGGAGCTCAATGCGAGACTCATGGAGGCATCCGAAGCCTTCGAGGACCGGGAATATCAGACCGTGATAGAAGTATGCGCCACCATCGGTGCGGCGGTGGACAAGTACAAGTCCGATAAGCTCTCGAACATCGCAAAGGAAGCCGTGAGATCGGCCAAGACCATCATCGAGGCTGCAAAGACCATCAAGGCGGATGTAAAGAAGCCCACGGAGAAATACAAGATGGCCATGAACGCCTACAAGGAGGGGCATTACAGGGACAGTCTCGATCTGGCGAACGAAACCCAGGAAATCGCCAGGTTCCAAAAGGACCTGAAGGCCACCACATCCATCGTGGACTTCGTGAGGACCAGCGTGGATAACATGGGTGGCAACGGCGTCGATATCACCGAGGCAGGAGAGCAGTTATCCTCGTTGGGGGGGGTCATAGAGGCCGGTGAGTTCGAGAAGGCCCGGAGCATCGCAAGGAACTCGGTGAAGAGCGCCATGTCCCAGAATATACTGCACGACGTCTCCGACGGCATCGAAAGGAGCAGGGAATACATCTCCTTTGCTCTCGACAGCGATATATTCCTCAAGGATTATTTCCAGACCCTGATAACTGGCGAGGAGGAAGAGGGCAAGTGCTCGGAATGCGGCAAGGATGTACCCGAGAACGCCATGTTCTGCCTCTGGTGCGGCAACAGGCTCCAGTGAAGTTACATTTCCCCGAAGGATGGTTCACCTGCGAGTCTAGCTCTGACAGAGTGTTCGGGTGGATATCTATCCATTCATCATCTCCGTCCGCGTTCTCGTTGACCCTATCAGTTCAAGGGATCGTTCTTCGCTGGATCCCGGTTCACGGCATATTAGAAAGTGGGTGATGACAGATTCTACTGGGAACGTACGATGCGAGCGGCGATCCGGGGGACGTCGAGGGCTTTCTGAAACGATCGAAGAGATGGGGCGATGAGAGGGGCCTTTATGTCCAGTGCCTCTCGACCAAGGCTGTATTCGGCCGTCGTCACGTCGAAACGGCCTTCCTGGGTGCGGTGAAGAACTTTCATTACGGGACGAACATCACCAGGTATTTTCCACTCGAGATCATCATAATGCTTTCGGGGCAGCGGCAGATCAAGGAGGCCCTGGGAGTATTCGGTCTGAAGGATGGGATGTGCTCGTTTTTTATGCTGCTGGCGCCGAAGGCGAAGGTACGGGAGTTGATTGGGAATTTCTCCATGGAGTCTCTGAGGACATACGAGGATGTTTTCTCCACGCAATGCGGCAATGCCCTTTCGGAAATGACCGCGGCGGTCGAGGAAAGGACCGGCCTGATGATCATGGAACATGACTGGAACGAAACAAAGAAGATCGGTGATCTGCAGGAAAATGACCTGCCATCCGAAATGGCCAAGCTGTTGAGATGGAACTCCATCCCCCGGGACATGCTCCTAGAGCGGGAATGGGACGTCATCGAAAGGACACTGTGCGAGAGAATACTACTTATGGACGCCTGAGCGGGAAAAGTCCGGCAACGGTTGCCCTCGGTAAGTCTCCATTATCAGAAACCCACGGCACGATATTATCTGAAGAACACTACCGCTTGTATCATTCGGAGAAAATCGCAGGCGTGGTAAAAAAAAGATATGGAACAGGTATCAAGAACGTATCTTGTTGATGTCTTCTACCGTGACCCAATTGCAATGTGTGTATCGGGGCGACACGGTGAACGGGGGCATCTCCTGGATGTTCTTGAGCCAGATAATGGTCAGATATTTTCTGTAGATATCCCTTTCCAGCATCATATTGGAGGGGGCGATGTCATCCTTGTGCAGCATGATGATATCGGTTGCCTGTTCCGGGTCGAGATCCGAGAAGTTCTCCACCTTTTCTACCTCTGCCTTGGCGACGGTGATACCGTCCCTAGTGGACAGGTACAGATTGTCTTCCTCGCTGATGCAATCGAACGGAGGCTCCTTCTCCTTGAGAAAGTGAACTGCCGCCTTTCTCTCACCGACGATCATTCTGCTCAACGGATGTCTATTGTATTCTGCCAAATGGTCCAAAAAACCACCTCACTAGGTATCGATATTGCCGTATTTAAATATATTTGAAATATTGGACCATCGGGAGACTATCGTATCCTGTTCCTGTTTCTGCTAAGCAGCCGCATTGCCTGGTACAGATACAGACGAAATGATATATTTATGGAATAATTGAGAGTTCAATTAATATATGCTCGGAATATTAATATAGCCCGAGGACATAGTATAATTCATTATTATTGAAGACTATTATTATCAATACGGACTGAACCTACCGCACAAGGAGAAATATTATGGTCAGAAGGAATTTCGTCAGGACAACCGCGCTGCTCGTAACGATGTCATTGTTCTTCGGAGCTTTTCTCTCCCTTTCGGTGGGAGGTCAAGATGAGAACAGGGATAAAAACAGCCAGCTAACCGTATTCGTTTTCCATGGTGACAGCGGGAGATCGCTTGCCGGCGCCCACGTAAAGGCCCACCTCGTGGTGAACAACACCCAGAGGTTCATCGGAGAGGAGCGCACGGACGAGAATGGAAGCGTTTCGTTCAGGATCGCTCAAGGCATCATCACGCTGGAGGTTTGGAAAGAGGGATACGAGGAGATCATGACTCGGCTCGACGCCACCGAGGGAGATCCCTATTATCGTGCGGGGATATCACTGTACCCATTGGAGGAGGAGCATCCTGAAGTATGCTTGATCATCTGGCCGGTCACGGAGGAAGGGATGATACTACCCGAAGCCATGGCGGTCATCACGAATATCGAGACGGGCGAGATGTTCCGTGGAATATCGGTACCCGAATCTCCAATCGAGATGGTCGTTCCCCAGGGGATATACGAGGCCGAGCTATCTGCCGAAGGTTACGAATCGGTCCTCATATCGTTCGAACTGTTCGATATAGAGGTGCATGAATGCACGGTGGAGATGAGACCCTGGATGGAGGAGCGCTGGGTCCCGGTGATGATAAAACTGGTTTCGAGTATGTCGGATCGAATGGTCTTCGATGCCCACGTGGAGCTGATGAACCTCGAGACCGGCGAGATGTTCGAGGGTCACTCCGGGGACGGTTATATAATCGAGGTCAAGGTAATCGAGGGAAAATACCAGGTGACCGCATGGGCCCCGGAATTCGGCAAGGGATGGGGTGAGTTCGCCTTCTTCGGGGATGAGATGTTCGAGATATCCATGGTCCTGGAGGGCGAGAAGCCCATGTCGGGTTCTCTGGAGGGGAGGGTAGCCGATGCCGAGCAGATGGTCCCGCTGGCAAGGGCGGAGATACACCTGATGTTCGAAGGGAACGATGTCTGGGATGGAAAGGACTGCGACGAGAACGGATGCCCCGAGTACCATCCCGGCGAACCGATGATGACCTGGACCGACGAGGGGGGATATTTTTTGATGGAGGACATCCCGTGTGGAATTTACGGAGTATCCGTGTTCCTCGAGGGGTATCACGAGATATGGGAGAAGGCCCACATCGAGACGGGTCAATGCACGGCAATGGAGTTTCTGCTTAAACCCATGGACCATGGCAACGATCCCGGGGTAGTTCTCGTCAAAGGCATGATACACGATGCCGAGACCAATGAACCGGTGCCTGGAGCCGAGATTTTCATCTTCAGGGAAGAATGGATCGAGAGGCCCAAGGAAATCCATCGATCCGTCATCCGTTTCGAATACACCGACAGGGACAGCGACGGCATTCCCGAGATCATGCTTCTCAAGGCCGATTTCGACGGCGACGGTCGGGTCGACCTCCATTACATCTATATCGACAGGAACAGCGATGGCAATCCCGAATCCATCGAGGTAGAGGCATCCTTTGTTCCCGGAGGGTTCCATATGCCGCTGCCGGGCCTTGAGGAATATATCATGATGATGATGTGGGAGGACTGGGGTGATGATGATTGGGATGATGATTGGGATGATGACTGGGAAGAGGATGAGGATTGGGATGATGATTGGGAAGAGGATGAGGATTGGGACGAGT
>CAYRFL010000129.1:0-10902 GCA_964423515.1 uncultured archaeon | reverse complement strand
AAACTTCCTTGGCAGACTTTGCTTAGAAACAACGGCACGACGCGAAAAACGCCAGTTCCTTTAGGGGCTGGTAGTTTACTGTATCGTTGTATTCCTTCATCTCCTTCTCGTACCGCTCATAATCCTGGTAATCGAAACCATCATCGTAACCGTAATAGAAATCCATATCGAATTCCGGCTTCTCCAGGTAGAGACGCACCGAGCCCACGATGGCGGAAGCCAAGAGGAGGCCGATACCCACGAGGCAGAGGACGAGTGGCAGCACTGTGGAGGAAGCGCCGGAACGTCGTATCTTTACCGGACTTCCGTGGATGCCCTCGGGTGGCGGTGGGAAGCTCTTGTACCCTATGCTGGGCGACGATTCGGGCATGGGACTCATATAGAATTCTCCGATGAAGTGGAATCCTTAATGTTATTTATGTATAAAAAAATTGCTAGGTCGGCTTCGCCCGTTCATCAATCCGGGAAATAATGATGTGGACAGAATTAAATAATTGGAACGGAGATGTATAATCTGATCGGATGCATTGCGCTCGGAACCATCTCATAGTGCAGGTGATGAATTGAAGGATATGAATGGCATTAAGGCAAGTTCAGCAATAGTCAAGTCATTAATAATGTCCGTCCTGTTCTTACTATCGACGTCGTTCATCGGATGTATGGGATCCGATTCCGAAATGGTGGAAGTACCGGTCTCCTCCGATCTGACCGATATGATAAATGATCTGAAAGCCAATGATAATTATTCCGTCAAGACGGTGAAGACGACGTCGACGATGTTCAAGCACAAGACCGTCGATCCTGAAAAGACGCTCTATATCGCCATTGGAATGGAAAGGAAATACACCGATAAGGAGATATCGGCCATACAGAAGTTCGTCAGGGAAGGAGGTCATGCCATAATCGCTGCCGATGGCGGCCATATAGGCTCGTTGGCCGAAAGGTTCAATATTACCTATTATAGCGGAACCTTCTATGATACCAATTATGACAGGAACGGTATCTTCCCGGTCTGCGATGCCGTGCTCGGCGTGGACCTGGGCCAGTGGGTATATGACGAGAACGCGGAGCCCAACCGTGCCGGTCAGAAGAAGGTGTGGGACGGGGACAACAAGGATTGCTTCTGGGATGACGACGATGACAAGGACGGCCTCGTGGACGAGGACGAAACGGACCGGATCGATAACGATCAGGATAACAGGAAACTTTCGAAAAGGGAGCTTCGAGACAACGATTACGATGGAAAGGTGGATGAGTCCGACGAGGGAATAGATGAGGATTCATCGGACGATGACGGGGACTGGGTGGATGAATACCCCTACAACAACATTCAGGACCCCTACGAAATTGGTGTCAACGAGGAACGATTGAACAAGATCAACGACGACGAGAAGGTTTATCTATTTACACTCGAACTGAACACGATCAATCCCGGAAATATACCGTCGGCATTGCAGGATCGATTCGCAAGATCCGGCATCGAGCTTCCCGGGAATGCCCAGGTTACCCTGGGAAACCCGCCTAAGGAGTCGGAGAGGTACATCGATTATGGCGGTTGGCACTTCTTTATCAAGATATTGAACATCAATACCGATGACCAGAAGGTGGATGTCTACAAGCTCGACGACAGGATCGACGAGGACCTGTACCATTACCGTTTGATAATGAACGAACCCACCGGTCTTTACTCTTTCAAGACACAGACGAACGTTATTTCAAGAGGCTCCGGGAAGAGTTACGTCGATCTGAATGGTGATGGGACCATTTCGCTTCCGGAGGAAGGCTCGACCCAGTTGGCTGACAGGGTCTCCACGGCTGCGAACCGGGTCGAATTGATGTTGGAGGTCGTCGATCCGAAATACACTGGAAAGGGCTCGGTGGTCTTTATAGCGGACGCGGATCTCTTCGACAATGATCTGTACTCGCTCGACCATATGTCCATAGATCATGGTTCGGTCAGCCATGAGATTTTAAAGGAGAGTGACGTGATATCCTCCCCCCAGGACGAAAGCGACCAGGATGATCTGGCGGATCGAACGCCGGACGGTATTCCAGACTATGACAATAGCATATTCCTGGAGGACCTGATATTCTACCTGTTCTATGATAAGCTCTTGCCGGGTGAAGAGGTAGAACTTCTGTTCCTGATCGATGACAGCAGAGAACCGTCCGTTACTGATAAAATAAAATATCACGATGCTCCCAAGGCCATGGGGTTCGAACTCAAGGATACCGATCATGACGGTCTTTCGGACATAGAGGAGAACTATATTTACGGCACCAACGGCACAGATCCGGATACGGACGGCGACGGTATGCTCGACGGATGGGAAGCCCTCTACTGCATCAAGGATTTCGAGTCGGGCAGGAACATGGTCGATCCAAATGTCCCGGATGATGAGATGGATCCCGATGATGACGGATGGACGAATATGGAGGAGTACTGGAACGATACCTCCCCCATCGATCCCGGATCGCATCCGTGACCCCCGGAATCCCCATGGATGGGATCTTATTGATTATCTCAGCAACAGCACAGGACTTATCCCAATAATATAAATGATGGAAAGGCCATTCCCAAGAACTGGATCGTTCGACGTTTGTTCTATAAATATTAAATAATGTTCCGTTCTATCCGATCATCACGTGGAGTCACCTACAATGAACGATTTGAAGCTCAACAGGGTATCCATCATCACAATTTCCCTGCTTCTTCTCTTCACCTCTGCCCCGTCCGTACACTGTCCCGCCCAGCGTCCCGCTTTGGAAGTCCGTACCATGCGCACCATAACGGTGAACGCCTCGGGTAGCGGCGACTATACTCACATCCAATGGGCCGTGGACAACGCCAGCGCGGGAGATACTATTGTGGTCGAGGCGGGAACGTACCGCGAGAACGTCGTCATCAACAAGACGCTGAGCCTCCTGGGAGCGGGATGGGAGAACACGACCGTTGATAGGCAGGGGAACGGGGATGGGTTCCACATTGAGGCGAACTGGGTGAACGTGAGCGGTTTCAATTGTGCAAACGCGCGATTTACCGATTATGGAATTGCCCTAGATAATAGCAACTTCTGCAAAGTTGAAGCAAATCGAATGGTTGATAATGGCGGAGGCATCTACTTACAGAATTCGGACAATAACCAGATTATCAATAACATCTGCCAGGACAATTACTATCGCGGGATTGTACTCTACACCTCGTTCAATAATACTTTTCGGAACAATACTTGTATGGAGAATCGCGAAGGTATCTACGTTTCATTTTCCTCAGATAACATTCTGGACCGGAATGAATGCCTTTCCAACCAATATGATGGAATTGAACTTTCTGTCTCGCATAGCAATGAGATCATTTACAATAACTGTTCCGACAATGGAATGAAGGGGATCGATATTGACCGTTCCGATAATAACTCTCTTCGAATCAACGATCTACAGGGAAATGATGTGCTTGATATCGATCTGTTGTACTCGGTTGACAACGAGTTTTCCGGTAACAGGATGGCGAGCGGAGGTTTCAACTTCTACGGCGATCGACCGGAACACTGGAATACACACGATATTGGGATCTCGAACCTGGTGAACGGACGGCCGGTAGCATATTTCAAGAATTCGTCAAACGGCGTAATTGATGAAAATGCCGGCCAGATAATCCTTGCCGGATGCGACAAAATGGTCGTAAAGGATCAAAACATATCGGATGTTTCCACTGGCATCCAGGTGGGTTATTCGAACAATATCGTCATCGAGAACAACATTCTGTCACACAACAGAGAGGTTGGAATATTTCTGTACAATACAAGCGGCGCTCTGACCAGGAATAACAGATGTGATTCGAACGGCTATTGCGGGATCCAATTGTATTCTCGTTCATCATATAATGAGTTGAACAACAATTCATGCAGCGAGAATTCCCGTGACGGAATACGGATAGGGTATTATTCCGGTAATAATAAAATAACACGCAATAACTGCAGTTCGAACAATGATTATGGCATAAATGTTCAGAACGGTGCAGGGAACCAGGTATCGAATAACATTGCCTATGACAATTACCGCGGAATTAGCATATACAACAGCGAAGGGTCATTGATCCGAGACAATCTGTGCAGTTCGAATTATCACTACGGTATATGCCTTGACTCCCTGTACTGCCGCTTGGACAATAATACATGTGATGCCAATGATCAGGCAGGTATATACATCACGGACAATTACAACAACATTACGAACAATACCTGTATGATAAATAGGAACGGCATCCGAGTCTACGGACATGCAACCGGTAACAATATCACAAATAACTCGTGCAGTTCGAACAGCGAGAGCGGTCTTCTTATGGACGGAAATTCCGATGATAACGTGGTTGTGAATAACACCTTCCTTGAGAATCTGAACGGAATAACAATCGATTACAACAGTGATGAGAACCGGCTTTTCGACAACCTGCTCATATGGAATGCCGAATACGGGATCGAGATATCAGGGAACTCGCATTCCAACCTCATAGCGAACAATGCATTTATCGACAACAACGGCGGCGGCACCCAGGCATCCGATTACTGCTGGGGGACCGAGTGGTATCGGAATGGATCGGGCAATTACTGGTCCGACTGGACGGAACCCGATTCGGATTACGATGGCATAGTGGATAGTCCCTATCGTATCCATGGAAGCGTGGGATCGCTGGATCACTTTCCGCTGGTCAATCCCCAGGGGATCCTCTTTCCAATTGCCGATGCGGGACCGGATCTATTCATAGATCAGCACGAGACGGTGTTATTCGACAGCTCCGGATGTTTGAATCGAGATCACATCATCGCTTATTCATGGAACTTCACCCACAACGGCGTGGAAGAAAGCCTTTCCGGTCCGTCCCCCAGTTTCATATTCCGCATACCGGGAACCTACCGCGTGAACCTGACCGTCAGGAACATACTCGACCAGAGCACCTGGGACGAGGTAATGGTCACGGTATTGGACATAACGCCTCCCGTTGCCGACGCGGGTCCCGACATGACCGCTGACCAGCATGAAACGGTCCGATTCGACGGGACGGGATCGAGCGACAACGTCGGCATAGCGAACCTGTCCTGGAGCTTCATTCACGACGACCTCTTTCACGTACTGTACGGAACAAATCCTGATTTCGTATTCCACTCGCCCGGCGTTTTCCCGATTAATCTCAGGGTGATCGACGTGGAGGGGAATTTAGATATCGATGAGGTCTTCGTGACCGTGTACGACATCACACCGCCGAGGGCCTTTGCCGGCAACGACAGGACGATACGTCAGCACGATACCATCAACCTCTACGGCGATAGTAGCCGCGACAATGTCGACATCGTGAACTATACATGGACGTACACCTATGATGGGAGGAACATCACTCGTTACGGTGAGAGCGTTGCCCTCACCTTCCATATTCCCGGGCGGTATGTCGTCAAACTGACGGTTTGCGATGCCAGGGGCAATTCGGATTCGGACGATGTGGCGATAACGGTGGAGGACAGGATACCCCCCGAGGCGGATGCGGGTGGAGATGTGACAATCGATCCGGATAACACGGTGATATTCGACGCCAGTGAAAGCAGCGACAACACTGGTCTGGTGAATTACAGCTGGCAGTTCGAGTACGAGGGGGTGTCCGTCCATCTCACCGGGCAAACTTCGTACTTCCATTTCGAGAAGGGCGGCAAGTACGTCGTCATGCTGCTCGTAACGGACGAGCACGGCAACGAGGACATGGATTGGCTCGTGGTGACGGTGAGGGAACTGGAGGTGGATATGACCCAGGGATCGGGGCCGGACGCCGAATACGATTTCGAGATAGAGTTTCCGGAAAAGGAGGAGGAGGACCGGGGAATGCTGTATCTCTACTGGGGTGTGTCGGTGCTGATTTTCGTGGTCCTGACCGTGATCCTTCTGGCTATCACCCATATACGAACCGACAGGAAAAAAGATGAAGATATGCTCGATGAGGCGGAGGATGACCACCGGGTCGTGGTCGGAGCCGTGGCTGTGGAGGCGGTGGTCCGGGACGAGACTGGGGTGGAGGGGGAAGGCTAACCGGATTCATTATCGGGAATCGTTTCCAATATTATAGTATCATTACTCCGTGGCTCTTCGGGAATATCGCAGTGTGACTATCTCGACCTTGCAGCATCCTTCAGTATAACACCCTTGCCCGCCTTTCCGTCAACCTTGATCGTAAGGGGACCTCCTAAACGTATGTGCCTAACGTATTTTCCGATCCACGCCGTTTTCAGTCCACCGAGCCAATCCCAGTCTATTCGGTCCTCGGAACTGCCCTCAGATATGGTCAGATAGGGAATTCCCAGGGAGGTTAGATTATGGAAAAAATGGGAACCCTGGGAAGGATTCACGCTAATATCGGGCATAGGCGTCTCAACAATGACCTGCACACCGGATATATGGTGCCATTGCACTGGAATTCCCAGCCAGCGATCGGCAGAGCCCCATCTTCCCGGACCTATGAGCAGATAATTGCGGTTCCCTATAGCTTGATTCGCCTTGTCTATCTCGAGGGCGATATCCTGCGTGGCCCCACGGTCCATGTCGTCGGGATGAACCATTATTATATCCTCGATATCCTCAATGAGCCCGTTCCCGAAGGCCATGCCTGAAAACACAACGGTTCCCACCCCATCGGGAGCCTCGGTAAGGGCCACCTGTTTGTATTCTCTTGTCGAAATTATCGGTCTTATCTGCAATATGGAGAATTCCATGTTCCCATCATGGTCCTTCGAAACTGCGAACTCCAGCTCCACGGGACCTCCCAGTCCCTTCATTCCCATATCGAGCACATTCATGAGTATGCTTGCCAAGGGATATCGTTCATATTTCAGTATCCCGGCGAACGTAATCAATACACTCCCTCTGCAATGCGTACCGTCACGTACGATATCATCATCAGGAACATATACGCTGGCAATAAGATCCAGAACCCCATCCTCGAGAGCCTCGGATATGTTCCTTACATCGAGGGTCGTTTCCTCCCCCTGGACGAGGTCGTATTCGTCCAGTGTCAGGTCGAGACAGTAAAAATCCGTCTGGGAATTTCGTAGCATTTCCCTTGCAGTAGAGAATCCCGGTATCGCCCTGGGTTTTCTTGGCGAGAAGCTCAGGACCTTTCCACCATCCACAACCGTCTTACCCAGACCCACGGCCACGCTGCAGAAGCCATCTTCTCGCTGGAGTGGCGGCAGGGGATAGTAGTTCCTCGATACGGCAACACCCGAGAAGAGAGGATAGAATCTGTTACCGTACCGATCACCGACAAGCTTCTGTATCACAATGGCCATCTTTTCCTCTTCCACCTTCTGGAATGTGTTCTGTATATATTTTTTGGCTCTTCTGTAATAGGCGGATGCATATACCAGCTTTATCGCCGTTACGAGTTGCCCGAGTCTCTTTTCGATGTTTTCCCCGTTATTTGGGAGGATGTAGGTTGAATATATGCCCGCAAAGGGTTGATGAAGGGAATCCTCAAGGAGACTGGACGATCTCACCGCGATCGGTACATTCACATGCTCCAGATATCGGGTAAGGGCCGTCATTATACCTTCACTCATGCTACCGGCAAGAAATCTCCCTGCGACTTCCCCATCCTGAAGATCTTCGTTCAGAAGGACATGCAATCCGTTGTCTCGGATGAAATTGTCATATTCCGAAGTTGTTATGACTAGGGTATCGGGTATCGTTATGTTGAAATCGGGGTGTATCTTGTTTATCCGGCTCATGCGCAGCATGGCCGAGAGAAAGGCGATACCACGACCCTTGCCGCCAAGCGAACCTTTTCCGTAACGAGTGAAGCTCTTATCGAATTCGAACTCCTGCTGGGAGAAATCGGTTATCACGCCCAGCTGTCTCTTCATTCTCTTCGTCTTGATCGCCTCTATGAGATAATGTCTTGTTTCCTGGACGGCACCGAAGTCCGAGAACTTCTTGTTCTTTAATTTGATCGCCAGTTTGAACTCGCACCTGGCGAAAAGCCACCTGGAGAAATCGAACCGTTTCTCATGGAATCGAAGAGATTGAGAGGGAATGTCATCGATCAGTTCCACGAATTCCCTGATATTGGAGGCCCTGGTGATTTCCTGGCCATCTTGAAGCCTGAAGACAAAATCACCAAAACCAAGCTCGTCATTGAAGAAATCCGAAACTCCCCTCAGGAGGTTCTCCGAATTTTTGTCCAGAAAGGTAAGTCCCATCTTCTCGGCCCTGACGGAATTCCCGCGGTCGGAGGAATGCAGCAATATCGGAATGGTATCGTCCAATTCCTTTACGAACCTGAAACCCGCATCCCTGACCCTCTTACCACCCATGGGAAACCTGATATCGGTTATCACGCCCTGAAGGCAATTACGATATTTCTCGCAGATCTCCCGTGCCTCCTCATAGGTCTCGGCAAGCAGTATCTTTGGGCGGGCCCTTCTGCGCAGCATCTTGTCGTGCTCGTTGAGCCCCGTGGTGGCCACTTCCTCCGTCTGGCGCATGACCTCCTTGTAGATTATCGAAAGAAAGGATGAATAATATCTGGCTGAATCTTCAATTATCAGTATCACCCTCACATTGGCCTTGATGGTGTCCTCATCTACATTCTTGACATCCTCGACACATTTGATTATCGCAAGGAAAAGAGCCGAATCACCGGACCACAGGAATATCTTGTCAAAATACCTACGATCTCCCGGTACATGATAGTTCATAAGAGTGGCATTGTCGGTGACCAGTAGCACTATTGGAACATCGGGTCTTATGGCTTTTGCTCTCCTGCCGAATTCCGGAGGGGCCATGTCGAATATCTGGCTCATGGTAATGACCAGATCATATCTCCTCCTTCTGAGTTCCTCCAGGGCGATCCTACCCGAGGGTACACTGAAGACCCGGGGAGGAAAGGATAGGCCGAGTTCCTTGTATTCACCGAATATCTGCTCCGACAGGCGCCCATCTTCCTCCAGTGTGAATGCATCATAGGGACTCGATACCAAGAGTATGTCCTGAACCTTGAAACTCATCAGGTCATGATAACCGTGGAAGAATTCCTCGTAATCCTTGTACGTGAAATTCCAGGGCAAGGATCCCTCCCCTCCTTCATTTCCTGAAACCATGCCTGTTGATTGCCCACAATGCTTTATGTAAGTTTACCCGAATTTAATTCCACATTACCTACCATTGCTCCAGGGTGATCTCATCATAAGCGGCCTCGTTGCCGTGGCCCTCCAGACGTTGATCCGTATTCGAACGGGCAGGAAGAACAGTAACGAAGACATACTTGAGGAGCCGGAGGAGACGGTTAGGAACATTGGGGCGGAGGAGGTCAAGGTGATGGAAGGTTCATCCGTCCCGATGAGCCGGTAAAGGACAAGGACAAGAAATTAGATCGCATAGCGAAATACTATTATTGGATTTTGATAATAATTTTCCTCCGTATGTATAAATAAATTTTTAATATCAGTGTTCAGATGTTATAAGATGGTGATTTATAATTATCAATAAAATCGGTGAAGATCATGGATGACCTAGACGTCAGACAAATTGGCATTGTGTTGCTAGTATGCTCGGTCTTATTCAGTAGTGTTCTTATCACAGGTTGTACGGAAAATGCTGATGAGAATGATACCGATGGAGATGGAGTCAAGGATTCTGAGGATGCGTTCTTCCTCGATCCTGCTGCCTCCTCCGATAGCGATGGTGATGGTTCTCCGGACATGTGGAACCCCAGTATGAATACTACCGACTCAACAACAGGTCTATTGTTGGATGCTTTTCCGTCAGATCCTGCTGCCAGCATAGATAGTGATGGTGATGGTTTTCCCGATGAATGGAATCCAAGTCAGAATGTCTCCAACTCAACAACGGGACTTTTTTTGGATGCTTTCCCATTTGATCCTTCCGCTTCAATGGACCGGGATGGTGATGGGTATCCCGATGCCTGGAACGAAGGGAAATCAAAGAACGATACTACCACGGCATTGGAGATAGATCAATTCCCCGACCATGAGAATTTCCATTCCATAGAATCCATGTTCGAATGGGTCGATATATCCCCTGGCACCTTCATCATGGGCAGTTCCACGGGCAAGTCCGCCCTGCAACCACCCCATCAGGTGAATATAACGAAGTCATTTCAGATCCTCAAATTCGAGGTTACGCAGGTACAATGGACAGCTGTGATGGGTAAGAATCCGAGTTTTTTTCCCGGTGATGACAATCCCGTTGAAAGGGTATCATGGAAAGACTGTCAATCATTTGTCACGCTCCTCAATGAAAATGACAGCGCCCATACATATCGACTTCCGACTGAGGCCGAATGGGAATACTGCTGCCGTGCTGAAAGTAATACAACGTACTGCTTTGGAAATAATACAACCCAACTTGAAGAATTTGCGTGGTTTGTCCCAAATTCAAAAAGCAAAACACATCCGGTCGGTCAGAAAAGCCCCAACGCCTGGGGACTTTATGACATGCATGGAAATGTATTCGAATGGTGCCAGGATTGGTTCGATGAGAATTATTACAAGAACTCGCCCACTGACGATCCACAGGGCCCCATTTTCTATAAACCCTCCTGGGTGATCCGCGGTGGTAGTTGGGACCAACACGCCGTTAGCCTCACATCAGCCTGGCGTCAAGATCACACTTCCGGAGCCGGCTACTACATCGGCGTAAGAATTGTGAGAACGGTAAATTGAATTGGACTCTACAGTTTCATACCCGATAAATGCTTCCGATTGATAACGTACAGACCCAAAATAAGTAAAGTCAATACAATAAGCATAATCACATCAAACGGAGGCAGATTGAAATAATCGATATCATCGTACTCTGTGCTAGACCTCGAAGGATCATAGGGGTATCTGTCCTCTGGATCCA
>CAYRFL010000128.1:0-10957 GCA_964423515.1 uncultured archaeon | reverse complement strand
GAGCCTCCGTGAACACCGGTCGAACCGCATTAAACGCAGCAGAAGTGGGAGAATGCCCGAGGGTGGCCGACGCGAATTCACGCTATTCTCCACCCGGAGAACCTGTAAAAGAGGACGAAAGGAGGTGCAAAGAGTATATATGATGAAAACAGATACGATGCCCGTAACGGTGGACACATGAGCCAGCAAGATGTATACGCGTTCCTGAAGGACCATCCGGATAAATGGTTCACATCGAGAGAGATCAGCGATATGCTGGATGTTACCTGCGGGTCCGTTACCATGTCGCTCAAACGGTTGAGGGAAACCGAAGAGGTGTGGTATCGCAGGATCGACAAGCAGGGAAGGAGCCCGTATCAGTACAAGTTCAAGGAATGATCTTCCCCGGAAAATGCTGCCCGCCCGGATCGTGTTACGTTCGATGGAATTGGTAGCCGATCGTTGCTGTTCCACATCTCATGCGAATTGTTTTGTTTTTTCCACAGCGTTTGGCCTTCTAGACGTATCTGCCGTTCAAGGATTTCAATACCAGCAGTGAACGGTTCACATGTGTTCTTCCGATCCATGCGGTCTGCGTAAGGTGATCCTCAGCCCTGTTCCAAACCAGATCCGTACGCGTCCGATCCCAGATCAATCGAATGAAATCGAGTGATTTACCAGAATCACACGAATAGAATCGTCAAGTTTGCCTGATTTACACGATTTCATTCGAAAGATTAATCAATAATGACCTTCATGTTAATCGTCATGAAGGAGGAAATACTGCTGGAGTGGAACCCCTGGTGGACGGGTGATTTCAGGCCGGAATACGTGGACCGGGAACTGCTTGGACGGATTTGGGGCTGGATCGATCGGCGAGCGGTAATTCCCATCACCGGTTGCAGGAGGTCGGGGAAGACAACGATAATGTACATGCTTGTCGAGCGGCTGCTTGAAAAGGTCCCCAGAGAGAACATTCTCTTCATCAAATGCGACGACGAGAGAATTCGGGAAAAGAACTACATCGAGAGCACACGGAATAAACATGTCGAGATGTTCAACCCGACCGGAAAGGTGTACCTCTTCCTGGACGAGATACAGGAAATAACGGATTGGGACCGCACGATAAAACGGATATACGATCTCAACCAGGACGTGAAAATATTCCTGACAGGTTCGAGGCTCCTCAGGAGCGAACTGAGCTCAACCCTCGCCGGGCGTTTCGTTTACTTCGACGTGTATCCTTTCTCCTTTCGGGAGTTCCTGGCGGCCAGGAACGTGAAGATTGAGGACGGGGAGAGGAAGAAGGGAGGTCCGCAAATGATATCGGGGAGGGACGGACTGAGACACCATCTGAGGGAATATATTCAGTGGGGTGGTTTCCCCGAGATCGCACTCGAACAGGATGAGGAATTCAAGGAGGAGCTTCTGAGGTTCTACACCGACAGCATTCTCTACAGGGATGTGATAAGGAGGGCTAATATATCAAAGACCGACAAGGTGGAACGATTGAAGAACTATCTCCTTCAGAACATATCCAACCTTCTCAATTACTGCAAGATCGCAGGCCACCTCGGAATCGCGGCGGATACCGTATCGAGCTACATGCACGCTATGGAGGAAGCATATTTCTTTTTCTCACAGTCCATCTTCTCGTACTCGCTCAAAAAGCAGCAGGTCAATCCGAAGAAGGTCTACTGCGTGGACACGGGTATAAGGAATTCCGTGGGATTCAAGTTCTCCAGCGACCTTGGAAGGCTCTATGAGAATATCGTCTTTCTCCATCTGAAAAGGTACGATAACGAGACGTATTACTGGAAAGATAACGGAAGGGAGGTGGATTTTCTCATAAGGAAAGGCGAGGCGATCTCCGAGGCCATACAGGTATGTTACAACGTTCCGGCGGCAAGGGATCGGGAGGTTAGATCTCTTCTTACCGCCCTTGAGGAATTCGATCTCGATCGGGGCATGGTCATCTCGGGGGATACAAGGGAGGTGGTGGAAGTGGACGGCAGGTCCATTGAATTTATACCGCTATGGGAATGGTTGCTTGGTCACATGGAATCTACTTGACAATTCTGCTGGGAAATATCCTATTTGATGGATCCAAATAGAAACCGATTTTTCCATGAATAGTAGATGAGAATACATATCGAAATATAGATCCATTCAACAGGATAATCGAAAATCACTGGAATTACTTCTCCTTCCTGCGACGTTCAGGCAGTCGGTGCCTATATCTATTAGTGATATCGTGCAGATTGTCTCTTTTCACATCCATAACGCCCCATGGTTTGGACACTAATCTGACCTTGATCCTATTTTTTCTTGATAATGTAACGACCGCATGGAAATTTTTTTTAGATAGAAAGAAACTGAGAAAAACGCTTTCGCCATTGCTCTTGATTACATCCATGAATTGGTCGTATCCCCGTATCTGTACCGCTTGTATGTAATCGATATCTTCGAAAGGGATCTCAATTCGGCATTTGAAAAATAAGTTTCCTAGAACAATTCTATCTCGAGCAATCATTATACGACGCTTCTTTATCGTGAAGAAGCGCATAAGAATGGTGATATTTGCACACCCCCACAGAATAAGGCAACCAATCACAGTATAATCCCAAAATAGATCTGGAGGAGATATTCGGATGCTTAATTTGCTACCGGGATAGAGAAATATCAAAAATAAGAAAATATCTATCAATACAAACAAAATCAGTTCAAAATATCTTTTCCAGAGATAGCAAATTGAACCTTCTATGAACAATACCTGAGACATCCTTGTCACTTCGATTCTATCAGATTGCAGTTACTGATATGAGGGCACCAAGTATATGATAGTTAAAACAAGTACCTCCTCCGCCGAAGCGAAGGAGGCATTTCCACCCACCCGGGATCAGGCCGCCGCGGTGGCCGTGAACTTGGTACCGGCCGCCAGATCATTGTCCGCCATATCCTTGCCCGTAAGGGCGAAAACGTAGCTCTTTCCGACCTCCAGGTCCTCTGCGGGGTCGAAGGTAATGCTGAAGGAGACCGCATCGTAGGTCCAGGTGCCGTTGAGAGCCATTGACGTATCCTGGCACGTGGCGTTGACCGTGAGGGTTTCCTTTTTCATTGCCTCTGTGAAGTCGAATACTATGTTCGCACTCACGTTGAGATCTCCGATTGATGAGGCCACGAGTGCCGGGGGCGTGGTGTCGGGGATCACGCTGGCAGCTGCCGTCGTGACGGTGACCGTTCCTTCCTTCAGGGCGTTACCCGCCTTGTCCTTGCCGGTAACGACTATCGTATAGGTGGTCTCGGCCATCAGGTCGGCATCCGGATCGAATGTCGCAGTCTTGTCCATGGCGGAGTAGGTCCATTCACCATCGACCTGCGGCGTTATGTTGTAGGCAAGGCTGCCCTCGTTCATCTTCTCGGAGAATGTGATGACTATATTGCCATCGACGAGCAGTTCATCCAGTTCAGTTGCTGTCAGCTCGGGAGCGGTGGTATCCCCGTCGTCCTTGTAGTACCCGAAGTAGAAGTAGCATCCTGCTCCGGCAACCACGATGACGATCAGGAAGAAGACGATCAACATCATCTTGATGGCCTTCTTTATCATCCAGATCAATACCACGACCACCAGCAAGGCGATCACGGCTCCAATTATGTACATGTACATCGTTTCCATTGTATCGACTCCAGTCATCACTTATCCATTTTCGGATTCTTTCAAGAACTTATTCAATATTTAAACCTGATGTATAATTTCCAGAATTACGGGGAGGGACGCTACCGCCGGAATCAGGATGAGCGTGGACGTGAAGGGACCTGCGCCAAGGTACGGGGACCCACCCAGATCGTTTCATTGCGTGTTTCGAGAGCAGATCGACTCGATACGAGAGTTTGATGATGTGTATAATAAAGGGCCGTACCATTTTTGATATCAAGGGTTGGCAGATGCCGACCCTGCGGCCAACGGCCGCTCCTTATCGTGTATATTATGAATATGCAAAAGGCCCCGTATGCGCCTATACCACCCCATAACCACCCCCCGGCTACCGGGTCCTTTTACTTTGAAGAGAGTCTATCCGCGATAGAACCTGAAAACACCAGGCGCAAGACCCTGCATACTTTAAATACGAGGAAGCGAATCCGGAAACCGGTCTTTATCACACACATAACGGGGTTCTTCAATTGCTGGACGAACTTGAGATGAACAGTACAAGACGCGCCATCTGCGCCATCGGACGCAGGATGCACGAAAGGGGCTACGTTGCGGGGGCGGACGGCAACATATCGGTGCGCACGGCCAAAGATCGCCTGCTGGTCACCCCCTCCGGAATCGCCCTTGGCGAGCTAGAGCCGGATATGCTCCTGGAACTGGGCCGTTCCGGGCGCGTCAACGACTCCCCCTGCGGTCTTTCGCCCACCTCCGAGCTGGATATGCATCTCGAGATATACTCGACGAGACCCGACGTTTTCGCCGCCATACACGCCCACCCCGTACACGCCACGGCCCTATCCATTCCGTACTTCGACCTTCGCTCGCCCGTGCTTCCGGAATCGCTGCTGGCCTTCGGAAGGATCGGTGTGGCGGATTTCGCCATCCCCACCACTGAAGCAGTGGCCAGGATGATAGGGCCGCTCCTTCCGGAACACGACGGCATCATCATGAGAAGGCACGGCACCCTCACCCTGGGCGCCGACCTTCTGGAAAGCTATCACCGCCTGGAGGCCCTCGAACACACCTGCGAGATCATCTACAAGGCATCCCTTCTGGGAAAGGCGATACCGCTGGACCGTTCGGACATTCGAAAGATAATGGACCTCCGAAAAGAGTAAAACGGGCATCGATGCATGGGCCAGAATGTGGCAATACCATCCACGACGTCCTTCTGCCAACGTAAAAAAACTAAATGCTCCAGCCTTTCAATCCATTCACTTCCTCACCGTCCCCCTGATCCGTTGCATCCTGTTCCTCCTCCCTCCCCTCCATAGCTTCCTCGTCCTCGTCCCAGTCCATTTCGGGAAGTGATTCCTCCATATCGCCGCCGGACAGATCTTCATCGGCGGTATTCTCCCCCTTATCACCAGCACCATCACCAACACCATTACTACCGCCATCACCCACATCGTCCGCAAGGTCGTTGAGAAAATCGAATATATCATTTACCCTGGTCTTTTCCAGGGTCTTCCTTCTCCTTTCCTTGCGCTTCTCCCGCAATTTCTTCAATTTTTCGGTACGCAGGGCGATCTTCTCCCTTTCTTCGGCTGCCGCTTTCTGGAGGGCACCCTTTCGCTGAGCCCCTGTTCCGGTCACCTCACCCTCCATGTTCCCGGATTTCTCTCCTAACCCCGTACTATCGTCAACTTCACCACCCTCATAATCGCCGCTTCCTTCTCGACCGCCACCATCCTCATACACTTCCTCGTACACGTGTCCCTTCCCGTATCCTTCCTCATCCTCGTCCCCGTCCTTAGCGGTGAACACCAGATCGTATTCCTCCTCCCGATGCTTGTCAGAGCCTCCATCGGTGCCGGCGACCAGGAACGGGTTCTCCTCGTGGTGGGTCGATCCGGTTCGGATCTTTCCCGTATCAGCCCCCGCGCTCGCGCTCCCGTACAGCTTCTGGTACTCCCGCCGCTTCTCCTCGTCCGTCCGCACCGGAGCATCGACCTCCTCCATGTCCGGTTTGAGAGTGCCTTCCCCTCTGTTCACGGCCGCCTCTTCCTTCCTGATGCGCCTTCTGAACACCACCACCAGCACCACCACGACGAGGAGCACCAGGAATATGGCGATGTAGATGAACACGCCCCAGTTGGAGAGCGTTGGCGACAGCAGGGAGCTGCCGAAACCCCCCCGATCCCGCTCGCGCACGGTCACAGTGACCTTGTCAACGTCCAGTTTACCGTCGTCGTCCCTGACAGTAAGGCTCACCACGTACCGGCCGGGCCTTTTGAACTCGTATGTAAAGCTCCGGTTCTCCGAATCCATCAGGACGTCGTCCACCCTCCACTCGAAGGCCAGCCCCTCCATGTCGCTCTCGGAATCCACCGTCTCCGCACCGTCGAAGGTTAGCGTATCGCCCTCGGTGCACCGCTCGGACGAAGCGTTCAGCACAGCCACTGGCAGTACGTTCAGCACCTCGAAGTCAACCGAGGCCGTATCGTTACCCCCGTTGTCGTCCACCACCATTACCATAACGGTTCTCTTTCCGCTCTCGGTGAAGGTGTGAATGAGCGTAGGCTCTCCGGTGGTAGCGTCCGGTGTGAATACATCGCCGTCGTAGTCCAAGTCCCAGCGGTATCGAAGGGCACCAAGGTCCGAAGGCGTATCGAAGGAACGGCTGGCATTGAGAAGGACGCTGTCGTCCTCGTAAGGATCGTCCACGAGGGACAGGTCGGCCATTGGAGGCACGTTGTTGACGTTCACGGTGACCGTAGCGCTGTCCGATTCCCCGTCGTCGTCCTTCACGGTGAGCGTGATGTTGTAAAGGCCCGGATAATGGAAGGTGAAATTTGCCTCCTTGCCGACCATGTTCGTCCCGTTGTCGACCTCCCAAATGTAGATAAGGGCGGGCAGGTCAGAGGGAGTATCGCTGCACATGCTGCCGTCGAGGCCGATGAGCTCCGATTCGGTGACGTTGATAAAATCCAAGGGCAGGGCTGCCGTGGGGCCAACGTTGAGCACGTTGATGCTCACCAGGTCCACGTCGCTCTCGCCGTCGTCGTCGGTGATGCGCAGGGAGGCGGTGTATACGCCGCTCTCGTTGTAGAAATGCTCCGCCGTCATGCCCTCCGCGTCCACATAATCGAGGCCATCCCGATCGTCGAAGTCCCAGGCGTAGCTGAGGTTCGCAATATCCGACGGACTGTCCGTGGAGTTCGCTCCCGAGAGTGTAAAGAGGTTATCCTCCAGGGTGGTGAGCTCTGCCCCCGCATCGGCCTCGGGTATCACGTTGGTGACGTTGACGTACAGCACGTCCGACGAGCTCTCGTCGTCGTCATCCTTCACCGAGAGCTTCACCTTATAGCTGATCTCGGTTCCGGATGCCCCTCCACGGCTGAAGCTGTGATTGATCGCGGGTGTTCCGAGCCACCCCGTTGCGCTCCCGTCCCCGAAATCCCACATGTACTGCATTCCCTCCTTATCCTGCGGCGTATCCCAGCTCCCGGAGCCGTCGAAGGCGATGACCTCGTCCTCAAGCGCCGAAACGTCGCTCCCCGCATACGCCTGAGGCGGAAGGTTCTCCACCGTTACTTCGAAGGTGAATGGGGCCGATTCCACGGAGTCGGTATCGATCACCGTAAGGGAGACCCCGAAGATCCCATCGTCCTCGTAGACGTGGACCGGATTGGCCTTGGCAGAGCCGCCGCCGTCCCCGAATTTCCAGATATATGAGAGAAGATCGTCATCCGGGTCGCTGGAGAGCGTTCCGTTGAATTCCATCGGTTCACCCGCCTTCACCGCTCCCGGTATATCCGCCATTGCGGTGGGCGGCCTGTTGGCGATCTGGAAAACATCGTTCATCTCGAATCCGGAGATAAGGCCCCTGACGGTATGGATGCCCTTGGGTGAATCGTGGTGGTATATCTTTCCCTCTCCATCGGTGGTGCCGATGAGCTCCCCGTCCACCCAAATCTGGGCCCCAGCCCCGATGCCGCCTATGAAATCCGATACAGTTATCAGCACGTCATCCCGGTGTTCGTCGCCGTCCTCGTCGAACACCTCGATGTCCATCTTGTAGCGCAGCTTGGGATCGCTGTATTCCTCCAGGAACTCGTCCCAACTGGTATCCGCCATGTCGATGTTATTGAGGTATGTGTTGGACGGTCCGCCCGTGGGGAAATATATGACCATTCCCTTGGCGCCAGAATATCCCTTCTGGCCCTCCTCCACCGTGGCCGCGGTTATCTCCGAGAGAAGTGCAGATGCGGAATTTCTCACCACGGCGGGAAGTGAGCCATCCTGCTGGATGTTCCTGGTGAAATCGTACAGGTCTCTATCATTGTTGTGGCCTGCCGCCTGGGCATTGCTCCTGGCACTCTTTATATTGTCCTCGTAGTGGAACATGTAGTTGGTGAGGACCTCGGCGAAATCATTTAGCTTTCCGATAAGGCTGTTGTTGAGAGCCCTCAGGTCCACCGCCGCCTGTGTGACACCGGATGAATAGAAGTCCAGGTATGCCGTGACAATATGGGAAGCAAGGGCTGCTGGGCTCATGTCGGGGTTCTGCGCGAGAGCTGCCAGGGGTGTCTCGTAATCCCAGCCGTCACCGGGCTCGTTGGCCTCCGATGCGATCCCGTAATCCACGTAGGGCATAATCTGGTAATGCGTCTCTATATGCCCCAGGAGGCAGACATCGAATCCCACGATATCTATATTCTTGCCGGCCCTGGTCTTGGCCGCCGATAGGACGTCGTTGAGCTCCCACAGCTCGATCTCGCCGCCGCCGTGATCGTCGTTGCAGAAGCCCTTGACCGCCTCTTCCTCATCCCCGCCCCTGCGGAAGATGCCCGAACCATGGTCCCATATCGACAGCAGGTAATGGTCTGCCGGGTATTCCGTTATAGCCCAGTCGAGGAACTTTTCCATAGTAGCGGGATCCGCCATGTCGGGTTCGTCCGGAATTCCGGCGTCGGACACCGGGAAGGTGTCCTCACCGCCCTGCGTGATGTAGAGAAGCGAGCCGTCCCCCGATCCTCTGCCATCCCAGAGAACCACTATATTGATGTTCGAATCGGAGCCCACGGCCCTCATCTCGTCGAGGTCGCCGTGTCCCCAGGGATCGAGGTTGTTGTCGGCGTCAAGATACACCATGAAGGTCCATTTCTTGTTGGCCCGGGACTCCACATTGGCGCTCTCGGCCTGCAGAAGGGAGGTGACCGGAGAGAAAAACAGCACGGACAATACCGCCAGCGAAACGTAAATATTTAACCTTCCAGACATATTTCAAGCGCCTCCAATCAACACGGAATATAACGACGTTATTGTTTTTTTACTTTTTGTCATTGTTTCTTTCAATAATTCAACTACCGGGTCGAGCTTGCGGAATAACTGGAAGGGGGTGCGTCCATCACCTCTATTTCCGATTTGCCTAACTTACATAAATGTATTTATATCTGACAATACTTTTTCGTATCATTACCCCGGGAAATTGAATATCAGTATCATGAATTCCCCGTGAGAAAAATTAGAGGTGATTCCATCCGTCCCACTGAAAGTCAGCAGATGAAAGGGAACGTCACGGTGAGACTCCGGGACAGAGAAGGAAGGATCGTGCGAGAACAAAGGGTCGGCAACCTCATCGTATCCTCTGGAAAGACGCTCATCGCCAATCTGTTCCGTGGCGCGGAATCCCAGCCGGTCACCCACATGGCCGTTGGTACTGGTAGCAGCAAGCCCCGCTCCACAGATGCCATGCTCGATGACGAGGTCCAACCCAGGAGAGCCTTCGACAAGGACTTCCTCGCCGAGGAGAAGAGCGCCTTTCTGGTTCTGCGCGACAGTGCCAAAAAGGACGCCCTCAGGATCACCTCGAGGCTCAGTGGAGAGGCGGGAAACGGCATCTCCGTTGAGGTCAATAGAACCGATTCGGATAGATTTTCACTGTCCGTTCGGGGGGAGACCGACGACGGTATGGTGGAGGAGAGCTTCGAGAATCTGGCCATGGACGCCAGGGACGGTAAATTCGTGGAGAAGTTAGTAAACGAGGATTCGCAGCTGATAGCCGTAAGGAGGATCGTTAACTCGGTACCGGTGAACATGAAGGAAACCCGGCTGACGGAGGGACAGGATGCGGTGGTCACACTGGGAGCCACTTTCGGATACGAGGACTGCAATGGTCCGGTATCGGAGGCGGGTATATTCAATGCGGAGACCGAGGGGACCATGTACAACAGGGTCGTTTTTCCGGAGATCAACAAGACGGACAAGCTCACGCTCTCCCTGATTTGGAATATATCGTTCTAGGAAGGATCGAAATGAGTGCGAAGAAGAAACCGGCCATAATCGTCTCGGATGCCGAGGGTGCGAAGAAGAAGGAGGTCGATGTCGTACGGGTGGACGTGAAGGCCAGGAAGGGAACCCTCAAAGTAGGCTCAGAATTCGAGCCCAGGCTCAAGAGCCCGGGAGACATCATCCTCTCGGACGACTGGAACGATATGCAGGAGGACATCAAGGACGATCTCGTCAGCATCTCCCATGCCGTCGAGATGCTGAGCGGCAAATCTTCGACGATGATCGCATCGGGCATCGCATCCCACGGGGTATTCGTCGAGCTGGAATGGGACGTGCAGCCCCACGTTCTATTATCCCCCAGCGGTACCGTCGGGGAGGCGGAGGGGTATTCGAACATGATATGCTATGCCCATGACCTATCATCGAAGGGATTCCGGGTATTCTCTCAATCCCGGGATGGAAAGGTGAAGGGGATCGTGAACTGGATCGCCATTGGTGTAACATAGGCACGACGCACACAGGAGATAATCGAACAAGTGAGGCATAACACAGGAGGGACGGAATGATAATATTCTTCGATACGGAAACCAGGGAGATCGTGGGGGTCTCCATGATATCGGCCGATTCCTCGGGGAAGGTGAACGAACCCACCCTAAGCAGCTCGTTTCCGGGTAACCCGCCTCCGGACGTGGGTTATTTTTTCACTCCCAACGATGCCGCCATAGCCAACGAGCTGTCATCATACAGGATCGTATGGGGCAGCAGGGGTAGGCCGGAGAGCATCGAGAGGAAGCCGCCAAGACCGATAATTACTATTTCGACCGATGCGGCGGATCGGGACGGCAACGGCATACCAGAGATAGTGGCCAACGGGAGATCGCAATGCAACATCACAGCAAGCGTGCGGGACGAGGGGGGCGGCCTTATCACCAACTTCAGGAAGCCCATAACGTTCAAGACGACGGGGGGGGTGCTGTTCCAGAAGGAGGTCAGATGCAAGAGCGGCGTGGCAAAGACCATACTTCGCTC